>JAUHVN010000352.1 GCA_030425055.1 Actinomycetes bacterium
CCCGACGGCGTTCGCCAAGTCGCAGGAGGCCGCGTACGGTGGCATGCCGCAGTCGGGCACCGTGTTCATCTCGGTCGCCGACGCCGACAAGCGCGCCGTCATCCTGCCGGCCCACCGGCTGCAGGAGCTCGGGTTCTCGCTCGTCGCGACCGAGGGGACGGCCGAGATCCTCGCCCGCAACGGCATAGAGGTCGCCGTGGTGAACAAGTTCTCGGACACGCAGGAGACGAACGAGACGAACGTGGTCGACCTCATCAACGCCGGCGAGATCGACGTCGTGGTGAACACGCCGAGCGGCGGCACCGCCCGTGCCGACGGCTACGAGATCCGGGCGGCCGCCGTCGCCGCCGACAAGGCGCTGTTCACGACGATGGCCGTGCTCGGCGCGGCGGTCAGCGCCCTGCCCGTCCTGCGCGAGGGATTCGACGTCAAGAGCCTGCAGGAGTACGCGCTCGACAGGAAGGCGCGCGCATGACGGTGCCGTTCGGTGAGCGGGTGCGTGCCGCGATCGACACGCGAAGCCGACTGTGCGTGGGCATCGATCCGCACGCGTCGCTGCTGGCCGAGTGGGGACTGGACACCTCGGCCGCCGGCGTGCGCGAGTTCGGTCTGCGGGTCGTCGACGCGGCCGCCGACACCGTCGGCGTCGTCAAGCCGCAGGTGTCGTTCTTCGAGCCCTACGGTTCGCAGGGCTACGCCGCGCTCGAGGACGTCATCCGCGCCGCGCGCGATGCCGGACTGCTCGTGATCGCGGACGCCAAACGCGGCGACATCGGCTCGACGATGGCCGCGTACGCGGCCGCGTGGCTCACGCCCGGCTCGCCGCTCGAGGCCGACGCCATGACCGCGAACCCCTTCCTCGGGACCGGCGCACTAGACGGCGCCTTCACCCTCGCCGAAGCGCACGGCAAGGGCGTGTTCGTCCTGGCCGCCACGAGCAACCCGGATGCCGCGACCTCTCAGCGCGCGACCGTCGACGGCTCACGCACCGTGTCGGCGCAGATCATCCGCGAAGTGTCGGAGCGGAACGCCCGTACGACGACCGAGGGCGAGTGGGCCTCGCTCGGATTCGTCATCGGGGCGACCGTGGACTGGGAGGACGCGGGCCTTACGGGGTTCGCGCCGCCGGCGCCGATCCTGGGGCCGGGATTCGGCTTCCAGGGCGCCGACCCGAGCGACCTCGACGAGCGCTTCGGTGAGGCCGCGCCCCTCGTCCTCGCCGCCGAGAGCCGCAGCATCCTGTCGGCGGGGCCCGAGGGCGTGCGCGAGGCGATCATCCGGCGTGCCGCGGCGTACGGAGACGTGCATGTCTGACCACCGCACGCCTCCCGAGGTCGACCGGGCCGCGGCATCGCGTCGCGCGGTCGCCGCGCGCCGTGAGCGGGCCGCTTTGAAGAAGGACGTCGCGATGCGGGTGCTCACCCCGCAGGACCTGCTGGCGCGCGCGTGGCAGGACCCCGATTCAGCGGCGGCGGCGATGCGCGTCACCGAGTTCCTCACGGCGATCCCCGCGATCGGCGAGGGCAAGCGGGATCGCATCCTCGCCGAGCTCGGGATCTCGCCCGTCAAGCGCATCGGCGGTCTGGGCACGCGGCAGCGCGTCGCGCTCACGCGGTTCCTCGACGAGCGGTGGCCGCGGCTCGAGCCGCGACGCGGGCGCAGCCGCCTCATGGTGCTCGCCGGCCCGACGGCCGTGGGCAAGGGCACCGTGGCCGCGCGCATCGCCGCCGAGCACCCCGAGATCCACCTGTCGGTCTCGGCGACGACGCGCCCGCCGCGACCGGGCGAGAACGACGGCGAGCACTACTTCTTCGTCGACGACGCCGAGTTCGACCGCATGGTCGCCGACGGCGAGCTGCTCGAGCACGCGACCGTCCACAACGCCTACCGCTACGGCACGCCGCGCGCGCCGCTCGACGCCGCGCTGGCCGAGGGTCGCACCGTGCTGCTCGAGATCGATCTGCAGGGCGCCCGCCAGGTGCGCGCCGCAGAGCCGTCGGCGACCCTCGTCTTCCTGCTGCCGCCGAGCTGGGACGAACTGGTGCACCGGCTCGTCGGCCGCGGCACCGAGGGCGAGGAGGAGCGTACGCGGCGGCTGCGCACCGCGAAGCGCGAGCTCGCGGCGCAGGGCGAGTTCGACTTCCGCGTCGTCAACGACGACGTCGCCCGCGCCGCCGAGGAGGTCGTGTCGCTCGCGCGGTAGACTTGTCGGATGCGCGCTCGGCGCGCAACCGCTTCCATCCACATCCACCGTCATTCAGGAGGTCCGCCATGGCCGGCACCAACCAGGGAATCATCGATCCGCCGATCGACAGCCTGCTCGAGAAGGTCGACTCCAAGTACCAGCTCGTCATCTACGCATCCAAGCGCGCGCGGCAGATCAACGACTACTACTCCGACCTGCACGAGGGGAACCTCTTCGACAACGTCGGACCGCTGGTCGACTCGACCGTCGAGGACAAGCCGCTGACGATCGCGATGCACGAGATCCACGAGGACAAGCTCCGCCTGCGCGACGCCGAGTGATGACGCAGCTGCGCCTGTTCACCTCCGAGTCCGTCACCGAGGGTCACCCCGACAAGATCTGCGATCAGATCTCCGACAGCATCCTCGACGCACTGCTCGCCGAGGACCGGGACAGCCGCGTCGCGGTCGAGACCCTCGTGACGACGGGACTGATCCACGTCGCAGGCGAAGTGCGCACCGACGGCTACGTCGACATCCCCGGGATCGTCCGTGGTGTGGTGAATCGCATCGGCTACACGTCGAGCGAGACCGGTTTCGACGGCGACTCGTGCGGTGTCACCGTGTCGATCGGCGAGCAGTCCGGCGACATCGCCGCCGGTGTCGACAATGCGCTCGAGCACCGTGAGGGGGGCTCGGTCGATCCGATCGACGCGCTCGGTGCGGGCGACCAGGGCATCATGTTCGGCTACGCCACCGACGAGACGCCCGAGCTGATGCCGATGGCGATCTGGACGGCGCATCGCATCGCCGAGCGACTGGCCGATGCGCGACGCAGCGGGGCACTGCCGTTCCTGCGTCCCGACGGCAAGACCCAGGTGACTCTCGG
>JAUHVN010000013.1 GCA_030425055.1 Actinomycetes bacterium
CCGCGGGTGTGGCGCGGACCTTCGACGACCTGCACCGCGCCGAACGGCGGCACGCGCACCTCGACCGAGTTGCCGGGCGCCTTCTCGGCCAGCAGCTGCAGCAGGTACCTGACCGCGGTCGCCGTCGCCGGGCGCGGCGCATCGCCGGCCCGCACGGACTCGAGCGCGGCACGGCCGTCGTCGACGGTGATCCTCTTCGGCACAGGCCCAGGGTAGGCCCGGGCACCGGCATCCGTGTCCCACTTCCGGTTCACCGGCACCGCCGCTGTGAACCGGAAGTGGGACACCGGCCGCCGAGAGTGGGACACCGACGACCGGGACGCACGCCTGAGGCACGCGGAGGCGGCGTCGGTAGGCTGGCGGGGTGAGAATCCTGGTCCTCGGCTCGGGCGCGCGAGAGCACGCCATCATCCTCGCGCTGCGATCGGAGCAGGCGTCGCACGACATCCTCGCCGCACCGGGCAACGCCGGGATCGCGCGCGACGCGACCCTCGTCGACCTCGACCCGAACGACCCGGCGGCGGTCACCGCCTTCGCCAACGGCGAGCACGTCGACCTCGTGGTGATCGGCCCCGAGGCGCCGCTCGTGGCGGGCGTCGCCGACGCCCTGCGCGAGCGCGGCATCCCGGTCTTCGGCCCCGGCAAGGCGGCGGCGCAGCTGGAGGGATCGAAGACCTTCGCCAAGCGCGTCATGGACGCCGCGGGGGTGCCGACCGGTCGCGCCGTCCGCGCGCACACGCGTGCCGAGGTCGAGGCGGCCCTCGACGACCTGGGCGCTCCGCACGTCGTGAAGGCCGACGGACTCGCCGCGGGCAAGGGCGTCATCGTCACCGACGACCGCGCCGCGGCCCTCGCGCACGCCGACCAGTACCTGTCGGGCGGACCCGTGCTGGTGGAGGAGTTCCTCTCGGGCCCCGAGGTGTCGCTGTTCTTCGTGAGCGACGGCGACCACGTCCTCGCCCTCAGCCCCGCGCAGGACTACAAGCGTGCGCACGACGGCGACGCCGGGCCCAACACCGGTGGCATGGGCGCCTACTCGCCGCTGCCGTGGCTCGCCGGCGCCTTCGGCGGCGAGGACGCGTTCGTCGACCTGGTGACGAAGCAGATCGCCGAGCCGGTCATCCGCCAGCTCGACGCCGAGGGCACGCCCTTCATCGGGCTGCTGTACGCCGGGCTCATCCTCACCGAGCAGGGCGTGAAGGTCATCGAGTTCAACGCGCGCTTCGGCGATCCCGAGACGCAGGTGGTGCTCGCGCGGCTCGCGACCCCGCTGTCGACGCTGCTCATGTCGGCGGCATCCGGGCACCTCGAAGACGAGCCGGCGCCCGCGTTCGCCGAAGCCGCCGCGGTGACGGTCGTGCTCGCGAGCGAGGGCTACCCCGAATCGCCGATCACCGGCCGGGTGATCGAAGGGGCGGATGCCGCGGCATCCGTCGACGGCGTGCACCTCGCGCACGCCGCCACCGCCGAACGCGACAGTGAGCTGGTGGCGACGGGCGGTCGCGTGCTCAACGTCGTCGCGCTCGGCAACACCTTCGGGCAGGCGCGCGACCGCGCGTACGACGCGCTCGGCCGCATCCACCTCGAGGGATCGCACCACCGCACCGACATCGCCGCACGCGCCGTCGAGGGCTGAGGGTCAGAACGCCTCGGCGATCGTCACCACTGTCGGCGCGGTGACGATCCCCTCCAGCCCCTCGCGCAGCGGCGCCACGGCGGCGCCCGTGCTGTGCGCGGCGAGGGCCGCGCGCGAGGCCCAGCGCTCGATCATGATGATCGTGCCGTCATCGGCGAGGTGGGGGTCGTACTGCACACATCCGTCCTCGGCGCGGACATCGTCGAGGACCGCCGACACGGCGGCCTTCGCCTTGTCGATCCGGTCGGGGTGGGGATGGATCACCGCGACCACCACGATCTCGTCGTTCGAGCCCATGCTTCGTTCCTCCACGTCGTCGTGAGCGTTCGTCTCCCGAGCCTAGGGGGCCGGCATCCGCCGTGAGCCACGCACGGACTTCGGAGAATCGCGCGAACTCCGGAGCGGATCGCGGGCTCGGCTCCGAGGTACGCGCGATTCTCCGAAGTTCGTGTGCATGGCGGATGCCACGGGGCAGGCACGCGCGAGGTCGGTGAGGATGGAGGGGTGAGCGACGGCATCCGCGAGTACGTAGGCGTGTACGACGTGCCCTTCGCGCTGCTGCACCGCAACGAGGTCGAGGATGCGGCCGTGGCCGACGCCGTCGAGGCATCCGGGCTTCCGGTGGTGCTGGGGCGCACCGACGACGGCTGGGCGGTCGTGCTCGACCGAGCCCAGCTCGAGAGCGCCGCGGGGCGCGTCGACGTGTTCGAGGCGATCCTGACGGATGCCGCGCGGCGGGTCTGACCGAGCTCAGTCCTTCCGCAGCGCGATCGGGCGGTGCATGAACGACACCGCCGCGAGCGCGACCAGCGACACCGCGGCGGGCAGCAGCATCGACTGCGCCATCGCGACCGAGAAGCCCTCGGCGATCGACGGCGGCAGTGTGCCGGTCACGCCCGCGGGCGCCTCGCCGATCCCCGGCAGGTTCGCCTCGAGGCGTGCCTGCATGAACGCGGCGATCGCGGCGGAGCCGAGCACCGAGCCCACCGTCCGCGTCGTGTTGTAGATGCTCGAGCCGGCGCCCGCCAGGCGCACCGGCAGATCGCGGTTCGCGGTCGTCGCGAGCGGACCCCACATGCCCGCGCTGCCGATGCCCATGATCGCCGAGGGGATGAGGAACATCCAGATCGGGGTGTCGCCGTTCATGAGCACGGCGTAGAGCACGAGCGCTCCGCCGAAGAGCAGGATGCCGGGGATCAGCAGCACGCGCGGGTCCACCCGGTCGAGCAGGCGGCCTGCGGGCGTCGCGAGACCTCCGGCGAAGACCGCCATCGGGATCAGCAGCAGCGCCGACTCGGTGGGCGTGAGTCCGCGCGCGAGCTGGATGAAGAACATCATCGGCAGGCTCATCGCCGTGACGCTGAACCCGACCCCCGCGATCGCGAGGCTCGACATCGAGAAGTTGCGATCGCGGAACAGCCCCAGCGGCACGAGCGGCTCGCTCTTGGTCTTGGCCTGCTGCCAGATGAACAGCCCGAGGACGACGACGCCGGCGGCGATGAGCGACCACACCGAGATCGGTCCCCAGATCACGCCCCAGTCGTAGTGCTCGGCCTCCTGCAGTCCGAACACGATGAGGAACATCGCGATCGCGCTGAGGAACACCCCGACGATGTCGAAGCGGTGCATGTGGGTCTCGAGCTTGGGCACGAGGATCCACGCCGCGATGAAGCCGACGACGCCGACCGGCACGTTGATGAAGAAGATCCACTCCCACCCGAGGCCGTCGACGAGCAGCCCGCCGGCGAGCGGCCCGACGAGCATGGCGACGCCCGACGTCGCGCCCCACAGCCCCATCGCGGCGCCGCGGTGGGCCGCCGGGAAGGTCCGCGTGATCACGGCCATCGTCTGCGGCGCCATCAGCGCGGCGCCGAAGCCCTGCACGGCGCGCAGGGCGATCAGCATCCCGAGCGTCGACGACAGGCCGCACCCGAGGGAGGCGAGCGTGAAGATCGCGAGACCGATGAGGTAGATGTTGCGCGGGCCGAACCGGTCGCCGAGCCGCCCGGTGATCAGCAGCGGCACGGCGTACGCCAGCAGGTAGGCGCTGGTGACCCACACCACGTTGTCGAGGTTGTTCGTGTCAGGATCGAGCGCAGCCTTGATGGCCGGGTTCGCGACCGACACGATCGTGGTGTCGACGAGGATCATGAAGAACCCGATGACGAGGGCCCACAGCGCGGGCCACGGGCTGCGCTCGGGTGCGGGCGTGGCCGTCGTCGTCGCGGACGGCGTGGCGGGGGCGGATGCCGCGCCGGCGGCCGGGTCGCCGGCGATGCGCTGTTCGGTCACTGTCGTGCGGCCTCTCTCTGGGCGATGTACCGTTCCGAGGGCTCCGGGTCAGGGCCCCACACGAAGTCGGGGTGCGCGATACGCGCGATCGCGGCGTCGAGCCACGCGAGTTCGGCTGCGGTGACCGCTTCATCGCGATCGACCTCGAGCAGGTACTGCGACGGCACGCCCTTGGCGCGCGCCCGGCCGTGCCCCTCGGTGAGCGCCTGCGAAGCGTCGGCGAGGGCGGCCCGGCGCTCGCGCAGCAGCCCGAGGGCCGTGTCGCGGTCGAGGTTGTGCGCCTCGGCGAGAGCGACGCGGAACTCCGTCGGTCGGTCGATCCGCGGCAGTTCGCGACGGACCCACTCCGAGACCGCCGCGGCGCCGGCATCCGTCAGCGTGTAGGTGGTGCGCTCGGGGCGATTGCCGTCGCGGTCGACGCCGACCTCGGCGAGGAACCCGGCCCGCTCGAGGCGCCCCACCGTGTGATAGACCGTGCCGTTCGTGATCGCGACGAGGCGATCGTCGCGCCGCATCCGCATCAGCCGGATCATCTCGTAGGGGTGCATGTCGCCCTCGCGCAGCAGCGCGAGCAGCATGAGCCCCAGCGGGGTCAGGCGGTCGACGGCGTCTTTCACGGGTGCTCCAGGTTGATTAGTCCATGTGGACTATACGCCGGATCGTCGGAGATCGCCACATCGCAGGACCGGATCCGCGCGAACGCTCCTGCGCTGCGGTTCTCTCCGACGGTGCGGCGGGGCGCGGTGCAGGCCGACGTAAACGAAGCGGACCTTGAGGTGCCGGATGCCCGTGCGTAGCGTGGCGCGCATGATCACCGGCATCCACACCCTCGTCTACAGCAGTGATCCGCCCGCGACGCGCACGTTCTTCCGTGACGTGATCGGGTGGGCGGCCACGGAGTGGGCCGAGGGCTGGCCGCTGTTCGCCCAGGGGCCTGCCGAAGGCGGCGTGCATCCCGCCACGTGGCCCGGGCAGGAGAAGCCGGTCGCCGGACCCCACGAACTGACGCTCATGTGCGACGACCTCGACGCGACGATGGCCGAGCTGACGGCGCGGGGCGCGCGCTTCCGCGACGATGTGCAGACGATGCCGTACGGACGCGTCGTAGCCGTCGAGGTGCCGGGGATCGACCCGATCTCACTGCTCGAGCCGAACTACCCGCCCGCGTGGGAGAACGCATGAGCGGCGCTGCGGAGCGTGACGCCGCGCTCGAGCTCTTCGACACGATCTCGGCGCCGTACCTCGAACGCGACGGAGTCGACATCGGCCCGATGTTCGGCAGCGAGGGGCTGCGCATCCGCGGCAAGGTCTTCGCGTTCGTCGGCTACCGCGGAGCGCTCGTGGTCAAGCTCCCGGCACCTCGCATCGACGATTTGGCGGCGTCGGGGGCCGCCGAGCGAATGGTGATGCGCGACCGCGCGATGCGCGAATGGGCGATCATCGAGCAGAGCAGCGCCGATTCATGGCCGGGATACGTCGACGAGGCCTTCGCCTTCGTCGACTCGATCACTCCGTGAGCTCGACGCGGGAACTCAGCTCTTGCTGCGGATCGAGCGCAACAGCCACGCGATGATCGCGATCACGAGGATCACCAGCCCCAGCCACAGCAGGAACTTCACGGCCTCGACGAAGACTCCGAGCAGCAGCAGGATGATTCCGACGACAATCAGGATGATGAAAAGCGTTCCCATGCCGCCATCGTGACCCGCGCGGCCGGATCGGGGCAAACACTTGACAACGGCGCTTCGAGCACACCGCGATAATGGGCAGGTGAGCGAAACGGCGCAGGAGATGCTCGGCTGGCGGCACGTCTACTCGGGCAAGGTGCGCGACCTCTACGAGCGCGACGGCGACGACCGGATGCTCGTGGTCGCCAGCGATCGGGTGAGCGCGTTCGATCGCGTGCTCTCGCCCGGCATCCCGGGCAAGGGCGAGCTGCTCACGACCCTCAGCCTGTGGTGGTTCGACCAGTTGGCGGGTGCCGACGGCGGCCCGCGCGTGCCCAACCACCTCGCCGCTTCGCACGACCTCACACTCGGTGCCGACGGCGTCGCGAACACCGCCGACGACCTCGTCGACCTGGTGCCCGCCGCTCTCGCCGGTCGCGCGATGGTCGTCGAGCGGCTCGACATGCTTCCGGTGGAATGCGTCGTGCGCGGCTACCTCACCGGGTCGGGATGGGTCGAGTACCAGGCATCCGGCACGGTGTGCGGCATCCCGCTGCCCTCGGGTCTGACCGACGGCGACCGCCTGCCGGAGCCGATCTTCACTCCCGCATACAAGGCGCCGATGGGCGAGCACGACGAGAACATCTCGTTCGACCAGACGGTCCAACTCGTCGGCGCCGCGCAGGCCGAGGCGCTGCGCGCCCTGTCGCTCGACATCTACGGCCGTGCCGCGCGCACCGCCGAGGCCAAGGGAGTGATCCTCGCCGACACCAAGTTCGAGTTCGGCATCGACGGCGCCGGGGTGATGACCCTCGCCGACGAAGTGCTCACCAGCGATTCGTCGCGGTATTGGGATGCCGCTGCCTGGCGCGACGGCGAGACGCCGGCCGAGCGCATGGCGAGCTTCGACAAGCAGATCGTGCGCAACTGGCTGGCCGCGAACTGGGACAAGCAGGGCACACCGCCCGAGCTGCCCGCCGAAATCGTCGAGCGCACCGCGGCCCGCTACCGAGAGCTGCTGGAGCTGCTCACCCGCTGACGCTCGGTCAGCCCAGCAGCATCCGCTCGAGGTTCTCGATCGGGCCGTACCAGCCCTGCTCGAGCACCCACGCCTGCAGCAGGCGGTCCCAGCCGAGCGCGACGGCGACGCCGACGAAGACGAGCAGACCGCCGATCACGCGGCGGAACCAGCCGTGCGGGTCGGCGAGCCACCCGAGCCGGCGAACGAGTGCCGTGCCGGCGAGCGCGATGCCGAGCAGCGCTCCCGCCAGGCCGATCGCATACGCCGAGACGTACACGACACCGGCGGCGAAGGTGGCCGGCAGCACGGTGGCGACGATGAGCGCGTACGTCGGCGAGCAGCTGCTGAACGCGGGGCCGAGCGCGGCCCCGAGAGCGATGTCGCCGGTCAGACCCGACCTGCGGTAGCCGCGGTCGAGCATGCGTCCGCCGCCCGCCTGCCACCCGGCGGCGACGGTGAGGCGCTCCCACACGGCGGGGAAGAGCATCGTGAGGCCGAGCACCGCGACGATGACGCCCGAGATCGTGGTCCAGATCCAGGCGGGCACGCCCAGGAGGGCGCTGGTCGCCTTCAGCAGCAGCGTGAACGCGACGACAGAGACCGCGAGGGATGCCGCGATCACGAGCGGGCGGAACCACCGCTTCTCGGCGGCCGCCGCATCCGACTCGGTGCGGGCGGCCGTGCCGCCGACGATCACCGGCAGCAGCGGAAGGACGCACGGGGCGAGGACCGTGAGCACACCCGCCGCGAACGAGACGAGGGTGAGGGCGAGCATCAGCCGGACAGGCCGAGGCCCGCGAGTGCCGACGCGACCGTCGGGTCGTCGTACGCCACGAAGCTCGCGACCGCCGCGCCCGAGTCGTCGAGGGCGACGACGGTGGTCTGCTGGCGCACGTCGTACTGCTGCCGCAGGCCCTGGTTGCTGTCGTAGTCGACCTTGAGGATCGTCACGCCGTCGGGCACGCCGCGCGCCTCGATGTCGTCTTCGAGGGCATGGCACTGCGGGCACCACGAGGCGTGGAAGAACAGCACGCGCGTGCCCTCGGCATCCGCGAGCGCCTGCTCGGAGTACTCGACGTACGCGCCGGCGGTCGCCGATTCGGTCTCGCCTTCACCCTCGCCCTCGTCGGCGGTGGGCTCGGGCGCCGGTTCGCTGACCTCGACCTCGGGAGTCGGCTCGGGCGACGCGGTCTCGAGCGCCACCGGCTCGTCGTCGCGACCCGCGACGCTCACGGCGACGGCGGCGCCCACGCCGATGACGAGGACTCCGGCGATGACGAGGCCGACCACGGCAGAACGCTTCATGCCCTCCATCCTCATCGAGCGGCGGTGCGAACGCGCGCGCAAACGGTGACGGACCGGTGACGTTCGCCGCGAGATGCATTCACAGGAATAGAACCTGTCCGCGGTAGGTTGAGCGCATCATGCCCGAACTCGCCTCAGCCGACCGCCTCGCCGCCGACACCGCCATGGGTGCCGTCACGCTGCTGGTCGGCGACCTCGACACGATGACCGCCTACTACCGCGATGTCGTCACCCTGCAGGTGCTGTCGGCCGACGACGACTCGGTGACCCTCGGGCGCTCCGGGCGCCCGATCGTCGTGCTGCGGCACGAGCCGTCGCTGCGCCACGCGGTGCCCGGCGCCGCGGGGCTGTACCACACGGCGATCCTGTTCGAGTCCCAGACCGCACTCGCCGCCGCCGTCTACAGCGTCGCCCGGCACGCTCCGCGCACGTTCACGGGCTCGGCCGACCACCTGGTGAGCCAGGCGTTCTACTTCACCGACCCCGAGGGCAACGGCGTCGAGCTGTACTGGGACCGCCTGCGCACCGACTGGTCGTGGATCCACGGACAGGTCGAGATGGCGACGCTCGCCCTCGACCCGAACGCCTTCCTGCACGAGCACCTCACGGAAGAGGCCGCGTCGGGTTCGACGGCGGCGGATGCGGCATCCGTCGGCCACGTGCACCTCTCGGTCGGCGACGTGCAGACCGCGCGCTCGTTCTACGTCGACGCCCTCGGCTTCGACGAGACCCTCACGTTCCGCGACTCGGCGCTGTTCGTCAGCGCCGGCGGCTATCACCACCACATGGCGATGAACGTGTGGGAGTCGCGCGGCGCAGGCCCGCGGATGCCCGCGCTCGGCCTCGGCCGCATCGATCTGGTGCTGCCCACCGGCGACGACCTCGGCGCACTCGGCGAGCGACTGCGCCACCACGGCATCGCCGTGCGCGACGACGGCCGCACGGTCGCGTTCGACGACCCGTGGAGCAACGAGATCCTCGCGACCGCCTGAGCGACGGGCGACGGCCCCGCGAGCGCCCTCAGACCGAGTCGCGGATGACGAGCTCGGTCTCGAGGATCGTGACGTGCCGCGGATGCCTGCCGGCGAGCAGGTCGATGAGCACTCCGGCCATGCGCTCCCCCTGCGCGAACGACGGCTGGCGCATCGTGGTCAGCTGCGGTGTCACGCTCGTGGCGACCGGTGAATCGTCGAAGCCGATGATCGCGATGTCGTCGGGAACCCGGATGCCGGCGGATGCCAGCACCGAGAGCGCACCGCGCGCCATGAGGTCGCTCGCGATGAAGATCGCATCGGGGCGCTCGCCGCGCTCGAGGATCCGCCGCATGGCGTCGGCACCGCCGACCGCCGTGAAGTCGCCGTCCTCGACGGCGCCCTCTTCGATGCCCCATGCCGCGAGCGCCTCGCGGTAGCCGCGCAGCCGGTCGATGCCGGCGGGCATCGTGAGGGGTCCGGTGATCGTCGCGATGCGGCGGTGGCCGCGCTCGATGAGGTAGACCGTGGCATCCCGACCGCCCGCGGCGTTGTCGACGTCGACGTAGTAGTCGCGATCGCGCTCGCGCACCGGGCGGCCACCGTAGACGACCGGCACAGCGGCGGCGATGCGGTCGATGTAGGTGTCGCTGGTGTGGTGCGACACGACGATCGCCCCGTCGACGGCTCCGCTGCGCACGTAGGTCGTCGTCTTGTCGCCCGGGTCGTCGCTCGCGATGAACAGGTTGAGCACGTAGTCCGAGCGCTTCAGCCGCGCGTTGATGCCCGACACGACCGAGGCGAAGAAGGGATCGCCGAAGAACCGCGTCGTCTCTTCGGGCACGATCAGTCCGATCGCATGCGTCTGACGACTCGCGAGCGACCGCGCCGCCCGGTTGGGCACGTAGTTCAGGTCGGCGATCGCGCGGTTCACCGCCGCGAGCGCCTCGGGACTCACGGCGGTCGAGCCGTTGACCACGCGCGAGACGGTGGACCGCGACACGCCAGCGGCCGCGGCCACCTCTTCGATGGTCGCCGCCCCGCGGATCGCGTCGGTCGTCATGCGTCGATTCTTCCGCGTCAGAGCGAGGTGGGCTCTTCCATCGCGCGCGCGGCGATGATCCGCGCGTACTCGCGCGCGCTGTCCTTGGGCGTGCGCTCCTGCGTGTCGTAGTCGACGCGCACGATGCCGAAGCGCTTCTCGTAGCCCCACGCCCACTCGAAGTTGTCGAGCAGCGACCAGTAGAAGTAGCCGCGCACGTCGGCGCCCTGGTCGATCGCGTCGAGCGTCGCCGCGAGGTGGGCGCGCACGAAGTCGGCGCGATCGGCGTCGTGCACCCGCACCTCGCCGTCGACGACGACGGGTTCGTCGTCGTACGCCGCACCGTTCTCGGTGACGTGCAGTGCGGTGCCGGCGGGCTGCGCGTACTCGTCCCACACCCGCGTGAGCAGGCGGGTGAGCCCTTCGGGCTGCACCTCCCAATTCATGGGCGTGCGCTCGAGGCCGCGGTCGTGCCAGTGGATGCCCTCGTGCGACGGGAACGGCGACGCCGTCTCGCGGTCGGTCGGTGCGTCGCCGCCCGTGATGGGCTCGGCAGGCGGACTCCCCCCGACGTACTCGCCGTGGTAGTAGTTCACGCCGAGCGTGTCGATCGGCGTCGACGTCACGGCGAGGTCGCCGTCGTGCACCGCCGCCTCGAAGGCGTCGACCGCGGCCGGGTCGCCCGCGCGGATGTCCTCGACGATGTCGGCCGGGTACGAGCCGCGGAAGACCGGGTCGAGGAACCAGCGGTTGAACTGGCCGTCGATGCGCCGTGCCGCGTCGAGGTCGGCCGCATCCGACGCGTCCACCGGGTCGGCGACGGTCAGGTTCAGCGTGATGCCGAGGTTCAGCGAGGCGTCGCGCGCCCGCAGCTCGCGGATGACTTGCCCGTGGCCGAGCAGCAGGTGGTGGGATGCCAGCATCCCCTCTTCGACGCTGTAGTGACCGGGTGCGTGGATGCCCGCGGTGTAGCTGAGGAACGACGAGCACCAGGGCTCGTTGAGGGTCGTCCAGACGTTCACGCGGTCCCCGAGGGCGTCGTGCATGTCGAGGGCGTACTCGGTGAACAGGTCGGCGGTCTCGCGCGAGGTCCAGCCGCCCTTCTCCTGCAGCGCCTGCGGCAGGTCCCAGTGGTACAGCGTGAGCCACGGCAGGATGCCGGCATCCAGCAGTTCGTCGACGAGACGCTTGTAGAAGTCGACGCCCTTCGGGTTGAGCGCGCCACCGTCGGGGCGCACCCGCGACCACGACGTCGAGAACCGGTACGTCTGCAGGCCGAGCGAGCTCATGAGTGCGACGTCGTCGGCGTAGCGGTGGTAGTGATCGCACGCCACGTCTCCGTCGTCGGCGTTGATCACCGCGCCCGGCACGCGGCAGAAGGCATCCCAGATCGACGCCCGGCGGCCGTCCTCGAATGCCGCGCCCTCGATCTGGAACGCAGCGGTGGCCGCCCCGAAGAGGAATCCCTCCGGGAACTGCCGGGGTGGGGTGACGGTCATCGCGACGGAGTCCTTCCCATAGATGTCGACCATACTCAGCCCTTGACCGCTCCGGCCATGATGCCGCTGACGAGCTGCTTCCCGGCGAAGATGAACAGGATGAGCAGCGGGATGGTGGCGAGCACGACTCCCGCGAGCACGATCGAGTAGTCGACGAAGTAGTTCGACTGCAGCAGCGACAGCGCGACGGGCAGGGTCGGGTTCTGCCGGTCGAGCACGATGAACGGCCAGAAGAAGTTGTTCCATGCGCCCACGAACGTGAACAGGAACAGCATCGCGGCGGCGGGGCGCGCGGCGACGACCCCGACCGTCCAGAACGTGCGGATCATCGAGGCGCCGTCGACGCGGGCGGCCTCGATGAGCTCGTCGGGCACGGCCTGTCGCAGGTACTGCGTCATCCAGAACACCCCGAAGGCGCTCGTGAGCGCCGGGATGATGATGGCGCCGATCTGCCCCGTCCAGCCGAGCTCCGAGAACAGGATGTACAGCGGCACGACGCCGAGCTGCTGCGGCACCGCCATCGTCGCGACGACGAAGATCAGCAGGGCCGGGCCGCCGTGGAAGCGCAGCTTCGCGAACGCCCAGCCGGCGAGCGTCGAGGTGATGACGACGGCGGCGGCGATGAGGAACGAGCTGTAGATCGAGTTCCACAGCGCCGGCCAGAAGTTCACCGCGGGGTTGGTGACGACGGCGATGGCGTTGTCGATGAAGTTGCCGCCGGGCCACCAGGGCTTCGTGCGCAGCGACGAGGCGTCGCCCGAGCCGATGATGAACGACCACCACAGCGGGAAGGCGCTCGCGACGAAGACGACCCCGAGACCCGCGTAGACCCAGAAGCTGGGGCGGCGGCCGCGGATGTGGACGGTCTTCGCATTGCGACGGCGCTTGCGCGCGTGGGGGATCTCGTCTTCGACGATCGCGAGGGGTGCGGGCGTGCCGAGGGTGCTCATCGCGTGCGCTCCTTCCGGCGGATGCGTCGCGACGGCTTCTCTCCGCGGAAGCCCTCGTCTCGCACCAGCGAACGGGTGATGAACAGGTTGATGAGCCCGATCACCAGGATGATGATGAAGAGGATCCACGCCATGGCGGCGGCGCGGCCGAAGTTCCACTGCCCCCAGCCGATGTCGTAGAGGTACAGCGTGACGGTGAGCCATTGCTGGGCGGCGCCGCCGCGGCCGAACTGGTCGTAGACCCGTGGTTCGTCGAAGATCTGCAGTCCGCCGATCGTCGAAGTGATGATGACGAAGATCAGCGTGGGCTTGAGCGACGGCAGCGTGATGCTCCAGAACTGGCGGAAGGCGCCGGCCCCGTCGACGGTCGCCGCCTCGTAGTACTCGCGGTTCACCGCCTGCATGGCCGCCAGCAGGATGAGGGCGTTGTAGCCGGTCCAGCGGTAGTTCACCATCGTCGCGATCGCGACGTGACTCCAGAACGGCTCCTTGTGCCAGCCGATGGGCTGGAGGCCGATCGCCTCGAGGGCGCCGTTCACGATGCCGAAGTTGTCGGCGAAGATCGCCGTGAAGATGAGGCCGACCGCGACGGGCGCGACGACGAACGGCAGGATGACGCTCATCCGCCAGAAGGTCTTGGCCCGGATGTTGCGGTCGAGCATCGCCGCGATGAACAGCGCCAGGATGATCTGCGGCACGCTCGACAGCACGAAGATGCTGAAGGTGTTGCGCAGCGCCGTCCAGAAGTGGGGCTGCGTCAGGATCCAGATGTACTGGTCGAAGCCGACGAAGGTGCCCGAGTTGCGCACCAGATCCCAGTCCATGAACGAGATCACGGCGGTGTAGACGATCGGGAACAGTCCCACGATCGCGAACATGATGAAGAACGGCGAGATGTACAGGTAGGGCGAGATCTTCAGATCCCACCGGCTGAGCTTCTGCGAGAACGAGAGCACACGGACGCGGCGCGGCGGGGGCGCGTCATCCGATGACCCCTGCGTCGTCGCGGCGCGGTCGTCGATGGCGGTCACGGGGACTCCTCGGTCGTGGGTGGAGACGATCTCGGGCGGCGGCGGCGCGTGCCGCCGCCGCCCGAGTTCAGGACACTAGAAGGCCGAGACCTCAGTGACCCAGGTGTCCCAGCTGGTCTCCTGGTCCTCGAGGCCGTCGAAGACGCGGGTCACCGCGTTCTGCAGCGCATCGTGGAACTGGAAGTACTTCGGGCCCTTGTACGGCGCGACCGTGATGGCCTCGGCGCGAGCGGTGAGGATTTCACCGGTGGGCGCGTCGTTGAAGTACTCGTTGGTGGCCGACGCGAGCTCGGAGCTGTCGAGCGCCTCGAGCTGGCTCGGGAAGGTGCCGGCGTTCGCGAACGCCTGCAGCTGCGTCTCGGGCGACGTCAGCCATGCGGCCAGCTCGGCGGCGGCATCCACGTTCGCGCCGTTCGCGGGCACGACCAGGTACGAACCGCCCCAGTTGCCGCCGCCACCGGGGAAGGCGTCGGCGATGTCCCACCCGGTGGTCTCGGGCGCGTTGCCCGAGATCACGCCGAGCATCCAGCCCGGGCACAGCATCGCGGCGAACTCGCCGCCGGCGAGGGAGGCGAACCAGTCCTCGCTCCACTGACCCGAGTAGGCGGCGATCGGGACGGCCCGCTCGACGACCGTGTCGTACGCGTCGCGCACGTCGGGGTTCTCGGTGGCGATGATGGCGCCGTCGGGCTCTTCGTACGTGTACTCGAGCTGGTTCATGATGCCCTGGAGCACCGCGTTGGCCGAGTCGATGAACGGTTCGCCGGTCGCCTCCATGTACTGCTCGCCGACGGCGAAGAAGTCGTCCCACGTGCCGAACAGCGCGCCCACCTCGGCGCGATCGGTCGGCAGGCCCGCGGCCTCGAACAGGTCGGCGCGGTAGCAGATGCCCTGGGGGCCGATGTCGGTGCCGTACGCCACGAGGTTGCCGGCCTGGTCGGTCGCGGATGCTTCCTTCCAGTCGAGCCAGCGGCCCTTGACGTCGTCGCCGGCGGGGGCCAGCAGGTCGGCGTACTGCATCATCTCGGCGAACCAGTCGATCTCGACCGCCTCGACGTCGGCGAGGCCCGACTTGCCGAGCTTCTGGAAGAAGTTGGCGCGGGCGTCGTTCGAGGTCGCCGCCTTGTTGTGCACGACCTCGATGCCGGTCTCGGCGGTGAACTCCGCGAGGAGCTCATCGGTGTAGCCGAAGTCGTTGAAGGTGGCGAGGGTCAGCGTGACCGGCTCGTCGGGGTCGGTCGTGGCGTCGCCGCCTCCGCTGCCGGCACAGCCGGCGAGGACGATCGCGGATGCGCCGAAGGCGGCGACCGCCGCAGCGCTCCTGCGGAATGCGCGTGAGTTCACTGTCACTCCTTTGTGTTGTACAGGTCGTGTGTTGCAGGTTCAACCCCGAGATGGGATGCCTCGAGGTCGTGTCATGGGAGCGTTCCCACCGGACGTCGCAACCGTATGAGATCGCTCCCACGGATGTCAAGGGAGCGCTCCCATGAGCTGATCACGGTTCGGTCACGGCCGTGGGGTCGGGCCTCTAGAATTGGCCCATGCCCACGATCGTCGTCGACGTCATGCCCAAGGCCGAACTGCTCGATCCCCAGGGGAAGGCCGTCGCCGGCGCTCTCTCCCGCCTCGGCGAGGACTCGTTCTCGTCGGTGCGCATCGGCAAGCGGTTCGAGCTCACCGTCGAAGGCGAGGTCGACGAGGCCGTTCTCGCGGCCGCCCGCCGCGTCGCCGACGAGGTGCTGTCGAACTCGGTGATCGAAGACGTCGTCGGGGTCGAGGTGGTGGAGTGACCGCCCGCATCGGGGTCATCACCTTCCCCGGCTCGCTCGACGAGCGCGACGCGCAGCGCGCGATCCGCATCGCCGGCGGCGAGGCGGTGCCGCTGTGGCACGGATCGCACGATCTCGAGGGTGTGGACGCCCTCGTCCTGCCCGGCGGCTTCAGCTACGGCGACTATCTGCGCGCCGGCGCGATCGCCGCTCTGGCGCCGATCATGGCCGAAGTGAAGGACGCCGCGGCCAAGGGCATGCCCGTGCTCGGCATCTGCAACGGGTTCCAGATGCTGGTCGAGGCGCACCTGCTGCCCGGCGGTCTCATCCGCAACGCGCACCAGCAGTTCATCCGGCGCGACCAGCGGCTGCGCGTCGAGAACGCCGACACCGCGTGGACGAACGGCTTCGAACAGGGCCAGGAGATCGTCATCCCCCTCAAGAACGCCGACGGCGGCTACATCTGCTCGGCCGAGACGCTCGAGCGCGTCGAGGGCGAAGGACTCGTCGCCTTCCGCTACCTGCGCGTCAACCCCAACGGCTCGCTCGACGACATCGCCGGACTCACGAACCCCGCCGGCAACGTGGTCGGGCTCATGCCGCATCCCGAGCACGCGGTCGAGCCCGGGTTCGGCCCGAACACGGATGCCGCGATGCGCTCGGGTGTCGACGGCTTGACGTTCTTCACGTCGGCGGTGTCGGCCGTCGTCGCCGCGGCGGCCTGACGCCTCGCGCCCGGTGCGTCAGACGGTGCCGGCGGGCGGCCACACGCCGATGATGATCGCCATCACCAGCACGGTGACCAGCTCGTGCGCGATGTTGAGCACGGTCAGCGACGTCGGCCGGCCCTCGAACTGGTCGTGGGTGATGAAGCGCGCGGCGGTGAAGCCCGCCCACAGCAGCACGCCGGTCACGATGGCGCTCGTGAAGTAGCTGCCGCCGTAGAAGTGCCATGCGATCGTCGTGGCCCCTGCGAACACCCACGCCGTGCCGAAGCTCACGAACACCGTCACGATGATCGGCATCCACGCCTGCATCGCGGTCTTCTCGGCGTACATGTCGACCTTGGCGAGCTTCGCCCAGCGGGTGCCGAACACCTTCGGCGTGTACCAGATCGAGCCGACCACCATGGTCGACAGCGTCGCCAGCAGCACGGCCCAGTAGTTGATCTCGGGTATCTGCATCTCGGCCTCCTCGCGGCCCCTGCCGCTCGCCCCGAGGCTATCGGCATCGACGGACGCGCACCCGCACCGCGCCGGTAGCGTGGTCGGGTGACCGACTCCCCGCGCCTCGTCGTCTCCGTGCCCACCGAGCAGCTCGCACGCGACCTCGAACCGCTGCCCGACGGCGTCGAGCTGCTGGTGTGGCCGATGGATGCCGCGGCACCCCGCGAGCGCATCGACCTGGTCGTGCCGCCCTACATGACCGTAGACCGCATCCTGCCGCGGCTCGAGGGGGTGTCGACGCGGCTCGTGCAGAGCCAGTCGATCGGCTACGAGGGCGTGGCGGAGCGCCTGCCGGCCGGCTTGGCCTTCGCCAACGCCGCGACCGTGCACGAGGCCTCGACCGCCGAGCTCGCGGTGGCGCTCATCCTCGCGGCGCAGCGGCGCATCCCGACGTTCGTGCGCGCGCAGGACGAGGGCCGCTGGGCGACCGAGTTCGCCGACAGTCTCGCCGACCGCCGCGTGCTGCTGCTCGGCTACGGCGGCGTCGGAAAGGCCATCGCCGCGCGACTGCGTCCGTTCGAGGTGGAGCTGACCGCGGTGGCCCGCACCGCACGCGAGGAGGACGGCGTGACGGTGCACGCGATCGACGCGCTGCCGGGTCTGCTCGCCGACGCCGAGATCCTGGTCGTGGCGCTTCCGGGCGGCGACGAGACGCGCGGAATCGTGGACGACGCCGCGCTGTCGGCCCTTCCCGACGGCGCACTCGTCGTCAACGTCGGTCGAGGACCGCTCATCGACACCGCCGCACTCGTCGACCACGTGGGCCGGGGTCGGCTGCGCACCGCACTCGATGTCACCGACCCCGAGCCGCTGCCCGAGGGGCATCCGCTCTGGTCACTGCCCGGTGCCCTCATCGTGCCGCATGTCGGCGGTGCATCCACCGCCATGCGCCCGCGGATCGCGCGTCTCGTGCGCCGCCAGATCGACCGGATGCTGGCCGGCGAGCCGCCCCTGAACGTCGTCATCGCCGCGAACTGACCTCCAGCGCGACATCCGCCCTTCGGGTTCGGATCGTCGTTCCCGCAGCGACGAGGCCGGCGCGCTTTCAGGACCGGCGGGTTCGGCCACCGGCGACCATCAGCAGCGATCCGACGGCGAGCAGCCCGACACCGAGAAGGACGGGAACGGTGGCGTTCGCGCCGCTCTCGGGCAGCATCGCCGCGTCGTCGGTGCCCGCTGGCGCTCCGGTGACCGTGGGCGAAGGCGTCGGGGTGGGCGTCGGCGTGGCTGCGACGGCGAGCGGAGTGGAGAACGAGCGTCCCGACGTCGCTCCCTGGCCGATCAGCGTGTGGTCGCCGGCGGGCGTCGCGGCCGGCACGGTGACGGCCGTCGAGATCGCGCCGTAGCCGTCGGCGGTGGCCGTCCCCACGACCACGGGATCGGACTCGATGCGCAGTTCCACGCTCTCGTTCGGCGCGAAGCCGCCGCCGGTCACCGTGAGCTGTCCGCCCGATTTCGGATCGGCCGGGCTCGCCGTGATGCGCAGGGTGTCGGCGAGCGACTGCTGCACGATCGACTCGATCTCGGTGACACCGCCCTCGTTCGGATGCAGCGCGCCGAGCTTGATGCACACCCAGTCGCCGCTGTCGCCGGGGATGTAGCCCGAGTCGCACGTGGAAGAGAACGGGTTGAGGTACGCGGTGAGCCCGGCGATCCAGGGGTCGGCCGAACACAGCGTGTGCGCAGAGGTCTGGTCCCACGTGGAGATGAAGTGGAACTCGTGCGCCGCGGCTTCGGACTGGATGAGGTCGACGAGCCCGCTCTCGACGTCGTGGATGAAGCGGATGTCCGCGCCGCTGAAGGGCACCGCGTCGGTGTTGTCGATGCTGGTGAAGCAGGCATCCGTCGCATCCGCCGGCGCGATCTGCGGATACCCCACCACGAACACCTGGGCGTTCGGCGCCGCGGCGCGGATCTGCGCGAAGGTCGCGGCGAGGCGTGGCTGCACGACGGAGGCGAGACGACCCGTGAGGTACGCCGTCGGGTACTGCGACTCGTCGTCGAAGTAGTCCTCGCAGTTCGTGAAGCTGCCGACTTCGTAGAAGAGATACAGGGGATCGGTCCCGAGCGAGGCTCGGATGCACGCCTCGGCGATCGACGAGAAGCCGAGGTCGTTGCCGCCGATGCCGACGGTGACGACATCCGTCGAGGCGCTCAGCGCCGCCGACTGCACCTGCGGCGCGAGCATGCCCGTCATCGTGGTCTGCTGTTCGCTGACCGTCGGCAGCGTCGGCAGGATGACGTTCGCGGTCGTGGCAGGAACGGTCGCCGAGCCGTACCCGATGTTGGCGGTGATCGCGCCCGAGCATGTCTGGTCGTCGAGCGTGAGGCCCAGCGCCGCAGCCACCCCGTGCGGATAGTTGGCGTCGGCCTGGAAGCATCCGTTCGGATCACCCGTGAACGGGCTCGTGCTGCTGAACGGCGTGAGCCCGAAGCCCGCCTGGTACGAATCGCCGAGCGACACGTACTCGAGTCCCGTCAGATCGGATGCCTCGTCCTCGGCCGCCTGGGCCGGAAGGCCCCCGAACAGCACGAGCGCGAGCCCCGTCGACGCCGCCAACACCCCAGTCAGCCTTCGCATGCGCCTCACCCTAGCGAGAGGGCGCCGGTGAAGTCACGGACGGGCGTCGACGTCGTCGCCCGTCCACAGGTCGCCGCACTCGACCTCGGCGACCCCGTGGGCTATCAAGAAGTCGCGCGCGCCGCGGTCGCCGTTCAGCGCATCGGCGAGCGCTGCGAAGTGGTCGCCGCCGATCACTACCGGGTGCCCGGGGCGGCCCCGGTACACGGCCTGCACGAGCGCCCGCCGACCGGCGCGCGCATCGTCACCCGCAGCCGCGAGCAGTCGCGCGACGGCGCTCGACGGTGCGTCGGGGGTGTCGACGGGCGTGATGATCAGCACGTCGCAGGCCCGGTCCGCCGCCGCGCGCAGACCGGCGCGCAGCGTGGCGCTGAGACCCGCCTCCCAGTCGGGCACGGCGATGGCCGCAGCCTCGTCCGGGACCAGTGCGGTCACCTCGTCGGCGCGCGCGCCCACCGCGACCAGCACGTCGTCACAGCCGCCGGCGCGCAGCATCCGCACCGCACGCGCGGTCCACGGCTCGCCGTCGGCCGTGCGCGCGAGCGCCTTGGGACCGCCGAAACGCGACCCGCCGCCGGCCGCGAGCACCAGCCCGCACACGCGCATCCGCACCTCCGTGATCGTCGGACGTGTCACGACAGCGTATTCCGCCGGAAACAAGACGGCGTTAGCGTCGATTCATGCTCGACCTGGCGCGCGAACTGCTCCCGCTGGTGCGGGCGGGTGCGCCCGTCGCCGCGGTGACGGTGACGCAAGTCGCCCGCAGCGCCCCACGCGGTGCGGGCGCGGCGATGGCGGTGACGTCGGACGCCTCCGTCATCGGTTCGATCTCGGGCGGGTGCGTCGAGAGCGACGCGGTCGCGCTCGCGCTGGCCGCCCTGGCCGACGGCCGCGCGCGCGCTGCGCGGTTCGGGTTCTCGGACGCCGACGCGCACGCGGCAGGACTCGCGTGCGGCGGCGAGGTCGATGTCATCGCGCACGTCGTCGATCCGACCGACCCCGTGACACTCGAGGCGCTGACGGATGCCGTCGCCGACCGCCCCGCGGCCATCGCGCTGGTCGCGTCAGGGCCGCACAGCGGGCGCGTGATCGCCGTCGAGGTGCTGCGCGATGTGCTGCAGCCCTCTGCGCGCACGCTGCTCGACGACGCCCTCGCCGTGCGCGACACTCGCATGCTGAAGTCGGCATACGACGGTGAAGACGTGCTCGTGCTCACTCACGCGGCCCGCGCCCAGCTCATCATCCTGGGTGCGGGCGAACACGCGGCCGCGCTGTGCCGGGTGGCCGCGGCGTCGGGCTTCGCGGTGACCGTGTGCGACCCGTGGGAGACGCTCGTCACTTCCGCGCGATTCCCCGACGCCGACCGCCTGATCGTCGCCGAACCTGCCGGCTTTCTGAGCAGTCTCGCTGCGGACGAGCTCGATGCCCGCACGGCCGTCTGCGTGCTGACGCACGACGAACGCCTGGATGTGCCGGCGATCCGGCAGGCGCTGTCGATGCCCGTCGGTTTCGTCGGAGCGATGGGCGCGCGTCGCACCGTCGAGCGCCGTGCGGCGCTGCTGCGGCAGGCGGGCGTGTCGGACGTCGACCTCGCCCGGCTGCACTCTCCGCTCGGCCTCGATCTCGCCGGGTCCTCGCCCGACGAAGCGGCCCTGTCGGTGCTGGCCGAGATCGTCGCGTCGCGCCACGGTGGATCGGGTCTGCCGTTGCGCGAGACGACCGGACGCCTGCACCGCGGCGACACAACCGTCGATGGCGCGGGCGATGGCGCCGAGGCGCCCGCTTGCACCGTCGCCGAGAGGACGCGCCCATGACCGCATCCGCCGACGTGGACGGGGTGGCCGACACCGACCTGGCGCACCTCCACCGTGCGATCGAACTCGCGCGGGCGGCGCGTGACGCCGGCAACCACCCCTTCGGAGCGGTCGTCGTGGCCGCCGACGGTCGCACAGTCGAAGCCGGCAACACCGTCGTGACCGCGCACGACCCCACCGGGCACGCCGAGACGAACGTCGTGCGCGCTGCGGCGGCGGTGCTCGACGACGGCGAACTCGCGGCAGCCACGCTGTTCACCAGCACCGAGCCGTGCGCGATGTGCACCGGGGCGATCTACTGGTCGGGCATCGAGCGGATCGTCTACGCGCTCGGCGAGGACGAGCTGCGACGCATCGTCGCCGCACAGGAGGGCGTGCCCACCATGGCGCTGCCGTGCCGCGAGGTGCTCGCCCACGGCGGGCGCCCCGTCGAGGTCGTCGGTCCCGTCGCGCTGGCCGAGGCCGCGCTCGTCCACGAAGGGTTCTGGTCATGACGCGCACCATCATCGAGGGCGGCTACATCGCGACGGTCGACGCGGTCGGGTCCGAGTACGCCGACGGCCATCTGGTCGTCGACGACGGGGCGATCGTCGCGGTCGGCGAAGGCCCCGCGCCGGCCTCGTGGCGCGAGGGCGCCGAGGTCATCGACGCCCGCGGATGCCTCGTCACGCCCGGCCTGGTCAACACGCACCACCACCTCTACCAGTGGCTCACCCGCGGCTACGCGCAGGATGCGATCCTGTTCGACTGGCTGACCGCGCTGTACCCGCTGTGGTCGCGCATCGACGCGGATCTGACCGGCGTCGGCGCCGCGGGCGCGATGGCGGTGCTGGCACGGTCGGGATGCACCACGGTCGGCGATCACCACTACATCTTCCCGGCGGGTTCGGGCGACATCGTCGGGGCGATCGTGGATGCGGCATCCCGCGTCGGCGTGCGGTTGCACGCCACCCGCGGATCGATGGACCTCGGCGCGTCGCAGGGCGGTTTGCCGCCCGACTTCGCGGTCGAG
>JAUHVN010000353.1 GCA_030425055.1 Actinomycetes bacterium
CGTCGGGTACTCCAGGGGAGGAGCCGACTCATCCAGCACATCCGCCGCGATGTGCCCGACGAGGTGGTTCACCGCGTAGAGCGGGCGCTCGAGCGAGACCGCCAGGGCCTTGGCCGCGCCGACGCCCACCATGAGGGCGCCCGCGAGTCCCGGCCCGCTCGTGACCGCCACGGCGTCGAGGTCGGCGAGGGCGACACCCGACTCGGCGAGCGCCGCGTCGATGGCGGGCTGCAGCGCCTCGAGGTGCGCGCGTGCGGCGACCTCGGGCACGACGCCGCCGTAGCGGGCGTGCTCCTCCATGCTGCTGGCGATCGTGTTCGACAGCAGCGTGCGCCCGCGCACGATGCCGATCCCGGTCTCGTCGCAGCTGGTCTCGATGCCGAGCACGAGCGGTTCCGCGCGGTTCATGTGCACACCCCCGCGTCGTCCGTCGAGGGATTCCGCGCGTCGGTCCAGGCACGCAGGTCGAGCCGCATGACGATGCCGTCCACGCCGTCGGCCGCGTAGTAGTTCGGCCGGCGTGCGATCTCGCGGAAGCCCTCGGAGACGTAGAGCCCTTGGGCGATCGGGTTGTCGGCGCGCACGTCGAGGAACATCTCGTGCACGCGCCGCTCGGCCGCGAATTCCAGCAGCGCGTGCAGCAGCGCACGCCCCGTTCCCCGGCCGCGGCGGTTCGCGTCGAGCGCGATCGTCTGCACGTCGCCGTCCGATGCGCCCGCGGGTGCGCGCACGCCGGCGTACCCGACGAGGACGCCCGCCTCTTCGGCGACGACGTAGTGGTTGTGGGGAGACTCGAGCTCGGCGCGCATCATCGCCTCGCTCCACGCGTCGGTCGGGAACGACGACCGCTCGATCGCCATGATCGCGCCGAGGTCGTCGGTGGTCGCAGCCCGCAGCATCACGATGTCACCCGCTTCGGGCCGGCGGAGAGCGTCACGTCGGGCGGGCGCAGGTAGAGCGCGTCGTCCGCGGCGATCGCGCGGCCGGCCGCGACGGCGCGCGCGGCGGCGAGCGCGATCATGGCTGCGGGGATCCGGTCGGCATCGGCGCGTGCGACGCCTCGCGCCGCGAGCAGCGCATCGGCCTCGTCGCGGGGAACGAGCGCCGGGTCGGCCGTCCGCAGCGGCAGACCGTCGTCGTCGATGCCGTCGTACGGCGTCCACGCCACCTCGCGGCGACGCGCGTCGGTCACGACGGCGAACGGGGCCGGCTCGTCGTCGCCGACGAGCGCGGCATGCAGCACCCGCTCGAGGGCGACGGCGTCGTGGCTCACGACCGGAACCACCGGGATGCCGCGGCCGAGGGCGAATGCACGCGAGGCGGCGATGCCGACGCGCAGACCCGTGAACGGCCCGGGGCCCATGCCGGCGGCGACGTGCGTGATGTCGGCCGGACGAGCGGATGCCTCGGCCAGCGCGCGCTCGATGAGGGTGCCGATGACCTCGGCGTGGCCCCGCGGGTCGGGGCTGTCGAGCTGCGACAGGATCTCGCCGTCGGCAGCCACCACGGCCACCGAGGTGCCCGCCGAGGTGTCGATGCCGAGGATCACGTCGTCCAGCGTAATCGCGGCGCGACCAGGGTCGGACCTCGGCCGCCGCGCGTGCGACTACGGCCGCCGCGAGATGGTCACGAGACGCGGGACGGCGGCGTCGAGGTCGGCCTCGCGCGCGGTCGTCCCGCACGCGTCGTCGACGCCGTGGCCGTGCCACTCCCTGTCGAGTTCGACCTCCCACCAGGTATCCTGCAGCTGGTCGGCCAGGCCGCGTCCCCACTCGATGATCACGACCGATCGGTCGAGGTCGAGGTCGAGGTCGTCGAGCTCGGCGGCCGAGCCCAGCCGGTATGCGTCGACGTGCACGAGCGGCGCGCCGCCGACGAGCGACGGGTGGGTGCGCGCGATGACGAACGTCGGGCTCTGCACCGGGCCGCGTACTCCGAGGCCCGCCGCGATCCCGCGCGTGAGGGTCGTCTTGCCCGCGCCCAGCGGACCGGTGAGCACGACGACGTCGCCGGCGTGCAGCATCCGCCCCATCTCCTCGCCCAGCGCCTCCATGTCGTCGGGCGAGTCGATCTCGCGCCGCCCGACCAGCGCGTCGAGGCCGCTCACGACGACACCTCGCGCCGCACCACGCGCGGACCGATGCGGGTGACGATCTCGTAGTTGATCGTGCCCGCGGCATCCGCCCAGTCGTCGGCGGCGGGGCTGCCCAGGGTCGGATCGCCGAACAGCACGGCCTCGTCGCCGACCGAGACCGGATGGTCGCCCATGTCGACGACGAACTGGTCCATCGCGATGCGGCCGGCCACACGCACGCGGGCGCCGCCGACGCGGACCGGTCCGGCACCGGATGCCTGCCGGGGGACGCCGTCGGCGTAGCCGAGAGGGATGAGGGCGAGCGTCGTGTCGCGCCCGGCGCGGTAGTCGTAGCCGTACGACACGCCCTGCCCGGCGCCCACGCGGCGCACGGCGGCCACCCGCGCGGTGAGGGTCATCGCCGGCTGCAGACCGAGGTCGGCCGACGTGCGGTCGGCGAACGGCGAGGCGGCTCTCGGGAAGCGCGATCGCGGCGTGGGTCGCGGCGATGTGACGCAGCGGAGGTGCGAGGCCCGCCGCGGATGCCGCGGCGACGGCGTCCTGGAAGCGCCGCAGCGCCGCGCGGTCGTCGTCGGCGGACGCGTTGGAGAGATGGCTGAACAGACCGATCACCCGCAGCTTGCCGATGCGCTCCAGCCGCGCGGCCTCGGCGAAGATCAGCGGCGCGTCCTCGGGGGCGATGCCGTTGCGGCCGAGCCCGGTCTCGAGCTTCAGGTGCACGCCGACGGCGCGGTCGCCGGATGCCGCGGCCGTCGCCTGCAGCAGCTGGTCGAAGCTCGACACGCCCAGCTCGATCCCCGCGCGGGCGGCCTCGGCGAACGACGCGCCCGGCTCGTGCAGCCACGCCAGGATCGGCGCGTCGATCCCCGCGCGACGCAGCGCGAGCGCCTCGTCGACGTCGGCGACGCCGAGCCGCGACGCGCCGCCCGCCAGAGCCGCGACGGCCGCACGCACAGCGCCGTGACCGTAGCCG
>JAUHVN010000354.1 GCA_030425055.1 Actinomycetes bacterium
GGTCGAGATCGCCTCGGCCCTGCGCAGCGAACTCGACAAGAAGGCGGCGATCGTCTCGCGCGATCGCACCCTCGCACCGAACACGTTCACCGTGCGACTCTCGCCGGCCGACGACGAGAAGATGGCCGCGATCGGCGACGCCCTCACCGAAGAGCTGCACACCCTCGTCGCCAAGCACGCGAAGTCGCAGGGGTACACGTTCGCCGGACCCGTGACGATCGCCCTGCAGCGCGACGAGCAGCTGTCCACAGGGACCCTGCGCGTCGAGTCGTCGAGCGCGCAGGGCCGGGTATCGTGGCGCGGCGTGCTCGACATCGACGGCAGGCGGCATCCGCTCGTCAAGGCGCGCACCGTCATCGGGCGCGGCAGCGACGCCGACATCACGATCGCCGACGCCGGCACGAGCCGCAAGCACGTCGAGATCCTGTGGGACGGCGAGCGCGCGATGGTGCGCGACATGAACTCCACCAACGGCACGCAGCTCGATGGGCGCAAGGTCGTCGAAGCGGCGCTTCCGCCCGATTCCACCGTGACGATCGGTCGCACCGACATCGTGTTCCACGTCATCGCGCAGGCTGCGCCGCCCAAGCCCACGATGTCGGCGGCCGATGCGACGCGCGCGTACGACCTGCGCGACGGGGGGCCGCTGGCATGAGCGAACTGACCCTGCTGCTGCTGCGCATCGGCTTCCTCGTGCTGCTGTGGTTCTTCGTCTTCGCGGTCGTCTACTCACTGCGAGCGGATCTGTTCGGAGTGAAGGTGCGGAAGCTCCCCGAGCCCGCCGCCGCGGCGCCGGCACCTGCCGCGGCTGCGGCCAAGGGGGCGACCGCGCCGGTCGCCGGCAAGCCCGCCGCGCCGAAGGGCGACGGCGCCGGGGGACGCGCCACCACGTCGACGGTCTCGCGCATCGTCATCACCAGCGGACCGAAGGCCGGCCTCGAACTGCCGATGGGCACCGAGCCGCTCACGATCGGGCGCTCGAGCGAGTCGGGCCTCGTGATCCGCGACGACTACACCTCGAGCCACCACGCCCGGCTCGTGCTGTGGGGCGACCAGTGGATGATCCAGGACCTCGACTCGACCAACGGCACGTGGCACGACGGCAACCGCGTCAGCACGCCCGTTCCGGTCAACGTCGGCGCTCCGATCAAGGTCGGCGCGACGACGTTCGAGCTCAGGAAGTAGCGGCGCCGCACGCATGGTCTTCCAAGGGTCGAGCGCCGCCATCTCGCATACCGGCAAGGTGCGCTCCAACAACCAGGACTCGGGCTACGCCGGCTCGAACCTCTTCGTCGTCGCCGACGGCATGGGCGGTCACGCCGGCGGAGACGTCGCCTCGAGCATGGCGGTCGCCCGGCTCGAAGCGCTCGACCACCCGTTCACCTCGACCTCCGAAGCCGAGCGCGCGCTGCGCGACGCGGTGGCGGATGCCGCGGCCACCCTGATCGACACCGTCGCGGTGCGCCCCGAACTCGCCGGCATGGGCACGACGGTGAGCGCCCTGCTCATGGTGGACGACTACGCCGTCATCGCGCACATCGGCGACTCGCGGATCTACCTCTACCGCGACGGCACCCTGACGCAGATCACCACCGACCACACCTTCGTGCAGCGCCTGGTCGACTCGGGCCGCATCACGCCCGAGGAGGCGCGCTACCACCCGCGGCGCTCGGTGCTCATGCGCGTGCTCGGCGACATGGATCCCGACCCCGAGCTCGACACCTTCATCATGCCGACGCAGCCCGGCGACCGCTGGCTGCTGTGCTCCGACGGCCTGTCGGGCGTCGTCGACGACCCGCACACCTCGAAGGCCCTCGCCGCGGGACTGGCACCCGGCCGCACCGCCGACAATCTGCTCAAGCAGACGCTCGACGGCGGCGCCCCTGACAACGTCACCATCGTCATCGTCGACGTCGGCGGCCAGCACCCGGTCTTCTCGGGAACGGCGACCGTCGTCGGATCCGCCTCGAACCCGATCGGCGTCGAGGTGCCGTCGACGCCGGCGAAGCCGAGCCGCACGGGCTGGCTGCACCCCAACCGGCAGGCGGCCAACGAGCCGACGCACTTCGAGCCAGCCGCCGAGTTCCTCGAGGAGCTCATCGAAGAGGACCGCCGCCGCGCGAAGCGGCGCCGGCTCGGCTGGATCGCCGGGTTCATCGTCGTGCTCGGCCTGATCGCCGCGGCCGCCTTCGGGGCCTACCAGTGGACGCAGACGCGCTTCTTCGTGGGCGCCGACGAAGACACCGTCGTGATCTACCGCGGCATCCAGCAGAACATCGGGCCGATCTCGCTCTCCGAGCCCTACGAGGACACCGGCATCCCGCTCGACGACCTTCCCGAGTTCGCGCGTGCGACGGTGGAGGGCACGATCACGGCGGCGTCGCTGGACGACGCCCGGCGGATCGTCACCACGATCAGCGAGACCGCGGGAGGTGGAGGATGACCGGAACCCCGACCCAGCAGACCGGGCAGGTGTCCGCCGACACGTCGGTGCTCAAGGCGCTGCGCAGCATCCGGGTGCCCCAGACCCATCGCAACCGCGAGCTGTTCCTGCTGATCTTCGCGTTCGTGATCAACGGATCCGCGGTCGCGCTGGTGCAGCTGGGCGCCATCGGCGCGATCGACTGGACGTTCCTCGTCTACTGCGGCGGCCTGACCGCCCTGGTGCTGGCACTGCACATCGTGCTGCGGCTCGTCGCCCGCGACGCCGACCCGTTCGTCGTGCCGATCGCGACGCTGCTGACCGGCATCGGCATCGCGATGATCTACCGCCTCGATCTCGCTTGGGAGCGCCACGGGTGGGATGCCTTCTCGACCCGGCAGCTCGCATGGGCGGCCATCGCGCTGGTGCTGGCGATCACGGTGGTCGTCGCGCTGCGCAACTACCGCATCCTGTTCCGGTACACGTACCTGTCGGGTCTGGTCGGTATCGTCCTGCTGATCCTGCCGATCATCCCCGGGCTCGGCACCGACGCCAACGCCGACGTGTGGGTGTCGTTCGGGCTCTTCTCGTTCCAGCCGGGCGAGCTCGCCAAGATCGCGCTGGCGATCTTCTTCGCCGGCT
>JAUHVN010000014.1 GCA_030425055.1 Actinomycetes bacterium
TGATGGTCTCGCCGGTCGCGGCGTCGTACGACGCCGAGCCACTCGACACCTCGCCGGGGCGCCTGCAGACCCTCGAGCTGCTGGCGGCTCGCTGAGCGGCTGTGCAGAACTCCACGCATCCGCCGCGCACTGACGCCAAGACCCGCGGTTGACGTCGCTGATCACGCCGATCCGTGGAGTTCTGCGCGCCGCTCCGCCGCTACTGCGGGTCGGGCTCTCCGCTGATGAGGCCGCGCAGCCAGTCGCGCGCCTCGACGAACACGTCGTCTGAATACCTGTCCTCGTAGTGCACCACTGCGCGGTCGGCGCGCGGATACGACCCGAGGAACACCACCTTGGGGCTGAACCGGCGAAGACCCAGCAGCGCGTCGGCCATCCGCTCGTCATGGATGTGGCCGTCCGCGTCGATGACGAAGCGGTACCGGCCGAGCTCGTCGCCGATCGGCCGCGAGGCCAGCAGCGACAGGTTGATGCCGCGCGTGGCGAACTGCTCGAGCATCTCGAGCAGGCCGCCCGGGTGGTCGTCGGGCAGCTCGACGATGAGCGAAGTCTTGTCGGCACCGGTCGGCGCCGGCGGCGCGACCGTCTTCGACACCAGAACGAACCGGGTCACGGCGTTCTCGTTGTCGCCGATCGAGCTCGCCAGCAGCTCGAGGTCGTGATGCTCGAGGATGCCGGGGGGCGCGATCGCGGCATCCGCATCGCTCGTGCCGTCGACGAGCCCGGTGGCCGATGCCACGTTGCTCGCGGCGGGGATGTGCGCGTGCGAGGGAAGCGTGCGGGTCAGCCACTGCAGGCACTGCGCGTAGGCGACCGGGTGCGCGGCCACGAGCGAGACATCCTCGAGCTTGGCGCCCGGGCGCCCGACGAGCACGAAGTCGACCGGCACGAGGTACTCCCCCACGATCCGAAGTCCGGGGATCGTGGCGAGGGCGTCCTGCGCCGTCGAGACGCCGCCGTCGACCGAGTTCTCGATCGCGATCATCGCGGCGTGCGAGCGGCCCGACACGACATCGTCGAGCGCCTCGCCGACGTTGTGCACGGGGCGCCATACCTGTCCGCGCGCCTCGGGCACCTGCGCGAGCGCGGCCTCGGTGAACGTTCCCGCCGGTCCCAGGAAGCTGTACGTGCGGCGGACGGTTTCGGATGCCTCGACGGCGGCGGCCTCGGAAGTCACGCGTGACAGCCTATTGCGGGATGACGCTGCGCTCCCCGGCCGTCGTGGCATCCGGCACCGATCCACGCGCACGGCGGCGACGGACGGGGATCCCGGTGACGAGCACGCCGACGACGAGCAGCAGCCCGCCGATGAGCTCGCCCACAGTGGGGATCTGGCCCAGCAGCAGCGCCGCCGAGAGCATCGCGACGACGGGCGCGAGCAGCACCCACGGCACGACGGCGGCCGATGCGTTGCGGGCGAGCAGACCGTTGTAGATCGCGTAGCCGATGATCGTGCAGAGAACGGCGGTGTACAGCGTCGACAGCGCCGGCCGCCAGCCGAACGCCGCCAGACCGTCGGCGACCGCCGCCGGGCCCTCGACGACGAGCGACAGTGCGAGCGCCGGCACCGGCACGACGAGCGCCGACCACACGGTGAGCGAGAGCGATCCGAGCCGACCGGGTCTCCGGACGTCGCCGGCACGACGTGCGATCACGTTGCCGATCGCCCACGACAGGGCGGCCGCGAGCGCGAAGGCCACCGCGATCGCGGGTGCGTCGCCGCCGCGGCCCGCGGCGACGACGGCGAGGCCTACCACGCCGAGGGCGACCCCGATCGTCTGCGGCACGGTCGGCCTCTCGCGCAGGACTCCCGCCGCGATGAGGATCGTGAAGACGACCTGCGCCTGCAGCAGCAGGGCGGCCAGGCCCGGCTGCAGCCCGAGCGCCATGGACGTGTAGAGCAGGCCGAACTGGCCGAGGCTCATGAAGGCGCCCACGCCGACGACGGTGCGCCATGAGGCGGTCGGTCGCGGCACGACCGCGATCGCCGCCGCGACCACCGCGAAGCGGATCGCGACGAACAGCAGGGGCGGGATGCCCGCCATCCCCCAGTCGATCACGACGAAGTTGAAGCCCCAGAACGAGGCGACGACCGCCGCCAGGATCATGTCGCGTCTGCTCACGGTTCCACTCTCGTCGCACCCGACCATGAAGCACCAGCGCACATTACTGCGCGATATTCGGTAGCATCCGTGCATGATCGATCTGGATGCCGTCATCTCGCTGCGCGCTGTCGCGACCCAGGGAAGCGTCGTCGCCGCCGCCGGAACGCTCGGCTACACCCCCTCGGCGGTCTCGCAGCAGGTCAAGCGGCTCGAGCGCGAGACCGGCGTCGCGCTGCTCGAGCGCGTCGGGCGCGGCGTCGTGCTCACCGAGGCCGGCACGCGCCTGGTGACCGGATCGGCGCCGATCCTCGCCGACCTCGACCGGCTGCGCGCCGACCTGCAGGGCGCCGACGTCGATTCCGCCGCCATCACCGGCGAAGTGCGGCTGGCCGCGTTCTCGACGGTCGTGCGCGGCCTGCTCGCGCCCGTGCTCGTCGACCTCGCGGCGCGTCACCCCGACCTGCACCTGCCGCTGCGCGAGAGCGAGCCGTGGGAGACGATCGCCCTCGTCGCGTCAGGCCAGCGCGACCTCGGCATCGTTCATCGCTGGGGCGGCGTCGCGCTGGCCATGCCCGACCAGCTTGTGTCGACGCCGCTGTTCACCGACGTCGCCGACGTCGTGCTGCGCCGCGACCACCCGCTGGCGGACCGCGACATGCTGCGGCCCGACGACCTCGCGGGCGAGAAGTGGGTCGCGACCTTCGAGGCCACGATCTGCCGTCAGTGGCTGCGGCGGCTCTTCGACGGCGTGCCCAACGCACCGCGCGTCGTGCACGAGTCGATGGAGTTCGAGAACCACGTCGAGATCGCCCGCGCGGGCCTCGCGGTGGCGCTCGTCCCCCGCCTCGGCCGCGGCGTGCTGCCCGACGACGTCGTCGCGATCCCGACGATCGACCCCGTCTCGACGCGCGACGTGCACGCCGTGCACCGTCGCACGCAGGCCGATTCGCCGGCGCTGCGCGCGACGCTCGAGGCCGTGCAGGCCCGGGCCGCCGACCTCGACGGTGCGTGAACGACGCCGGACCCACATGACCGGGCGTGTCAACCCGATGCACTCGCGGCCCGAGACAGGCAGACTGTTCTCATGAGTCGTGCAGGACAGCCCGCCGAAGCATCCGACCTCATCGACATCGATGAGCTGATCAACGCCTACTACGACAGGAAGCCCGACCCGCAGGTCGCCGAGCAGCGCGTCGCGTTCGGCACCAGCGGACACCGCGGGTCGTCGCTGTCGTCGTCGTTCAACGAGGACCACATCCTGGCGACGACGCAGGCGATCGTCGACTACCGGCGCGCGCAGGGCATCGAGGGGCCGCTGTTCCTCGGCCGCGACACGCACGGCCTGTCGCTTCCTGCCGAACGCAGCGCCGTCGAGGTGCTCGTCGCCAACGGCGTCGATGTGTTGCTCGACTCGCGAGACTCATGGGTGCCGACGCCCGCGCTGTCGCACGCGATCCTCACCTACAACCGCAATCGGGATGCCGCAGACCCGGGCCGCGCCGACGGCATCGTCGTCACGCCCAGCCACAACCCGCCGCGCGACGGCGGATTCAAGTACAACCCGCCGAACGGCGGACCGGCCGACACCGAAGCGACCGGGTGGATCGCAGATCGCGCCAACGAGCTGATCGCGGCGGGACTCGAGGGGGTCTCACGCACGCGGCACGCCGACATCGACCTCGACGCGCTCGGCACGTACGACTTCCGCGACGCGTACGTGCGCGACCTCGCGAACATCATCGACATCGAGGCGATCAAGCGCGCGGGCGTGCGGATCGGCGCAGACCCGCTCGGCGGGGCGTCGGTCGATTACTGGGCCCTCATCGGCGAGATGTACGGCCTCGAGCTCACGGTCGTCAACCCCGAGGTCGACCCGACGTGGCGGTTCATGACGCTCGACTGGGACGAGAAGATCCGCATGGACCCGTCGTCGCCGTCGGCGATGGCCGCCCTCGTCGCCCGGCGTCACGAGTACGACATCCTCACCGGCAACGATGCCGACGCCGATCGGCACGGCATCGTCACGCCCGACGCCGGGCTCATGAACCCCAACCACTACCTCGCGGTCGCCATCGACTACCTGTATGCGCACCGCAACGGGTGGCCGGCGGATGCCGCGATCGGCAAGACCCTCGTGTCGTCGATGATCATCGACCGGGTCGCCGAGTCGCTCGGCCGCACGCTGCTCGAGGTGCCCGTCGGCTTCAAGTGGTTCGTTCCGGGGCTGCTCGACGGCTCGGTGGCGTTCGGCGGCGAGGAGTCCGCAGGTGCCTCGTTCCTGCGCACCGACGGCACGGTGTGGACGACCGACAAGGACGGCATCCTGCTGTGCCTGCTGGCATCCGAGATGCTCGCGGTGACGGGCAAGACCCCGTCGCAGCGCTACGCCGAGCTCGAGGCCGAGTTCGGGGCATCCGCCTATCAGCGCGTCGACGCTCCGGCGACCCCCACGCAGAAGGCGGCGCTGTCGAAGCTCGCGCCCGAAGCCGTCACGGCGACCGAGCTCGCCGGCGAGCCGATCACCGGCAAGCTGTCGCACGCGCCCGGCAACGGCGCACCGATCGGCGGCCTCAAGGTGCAGACCGAGCACGCATGGTTCGCGGCGCGACCGTCGGGCACCGAGGACGTCTACAAGCTGTACGCCGAGTCGCTGCGCGGCCCCGAGCACCTCGCCGAGGTGCAGGCCGAGGCGCGCGCAGTCGTGACGGAGGCCCTGGGCGGCGCCTGATCCTCAGGCAGGGCAAGCGCTTTACAGCCATCTGCGCAACAAGGGGACGGTGACAGCTCCCACCCCGTCCTCCGCCCGCGCGCGGCGCGACCTCGCGACGCGCGGGTACGCCGAACTGGTCGCCGACCTCGAGGAACGCGGCCTCGTCGCCCTCGACGAACTGCACGCACGCGCCGCCCGGCTGGTGCAGCCGCGCGTCGCGCAGTGGCGCATGCTGTGGGAGCGGACCGTCGCGGCCGAGACCGCACGCACCGGCGCGCAGCTCGCACGGCTCGCCGAGGCGGACCCGGGCGCCATGGGCGAGGCATCCGTCTGGCGCACGGAGCCGACGGCCGGCGCGCGAGGCTACGGCATGTGCGGGCGGCTGCAGACGTGGCAGTGGCCGAAGCCGGATGCCGCGCCCGAGCCGCCCGTCGTCACGCCGGGCTGAGCTGCCCCCGCACGATCGAGTCGCCCGAGTGCGCCGGGTCGCCGTCGATCGGCTCGACCGACACGTCGACGAGGCTGTACTCGGCGAGGTCGACTCCGTCGGGGATCGGGAACGACCCCGTGTCGCCGTCGAGCACACCCAGGCTGATGAGCGCGCCGGCGTCGTTGCGGATGAGCCACACCTCGCGGTACGTGTCGGGCGCGGTGTCGCTGCCGACGGTGACGACCAGCGTGCGCGTGCCGTCGCGGGCCTCCTCGACATCTGCGGTGCCGGTGGCGCCCGGATGCCCGGGGAACGCGTCGAGCTGAGCTGCGGCGATCTGGGTCGGGGCGTTGAACGACTGCACGACCCACCCGGCTACGCCGACACCGGCCACCATGACCAGCACGGCAGCGAGGGCCCACAGGGTGCGCATGCCCCGCCCGGCCGCCGGACGCTCGTCGGGAGCGGGGGTCCGGGGAGCCGGATCATCGTCGGGAACGATGAGCGGAACCACGTTCGGGGGCGGATCGACGGGCCCGTCGGGCGATCCGCTCAATCCGAGCTCGTCGTGGATCGCGTGCCACACGCGCGCGGGAGGCGCTTCGAGGGCGTCGTCTTCGGCGGCGGCGGTGCGGGCGACCTGCACGGTCGAGCGGAAACCCTCGAGTTCGGCCCCGCACTGCTCGCACGCGCGCAGGTGGGCGCAGTCGGCGAGGGATGCCACCGACTCGCCGAGGGCGAGCAGTGTCATCTGTTCGGGATCAAGGTGCGACACGGGTGACCTCCAATCTGTCGCGCATCCGGGTGAGACTTCGGCGCAGGTGGCTCTTGACGGTGCCGAGCGGCATGTCGAGTCTGCGAGAGATCTCGGCGTGGGTCAGGTCATCGTAGAAGGCCAGACGCACGACCCGCTGGGCGTCGGGTTCGAGCCGGTCGATCTCGTCGGCGACCAGGATCGTGTCGGCGAGATCGGGGGGCTCGCGCACCATGTCCTCGGCCGTCGTGGTGCGCAGCACCTCCTCCTGCACAGCTCGTACGCGGGCCCGGGCCTCGTGCGCGTCGGCGATGCGGCGCCGGGCGATGACGATGAGCCACGTCGACAGTTTCGCCTTGGCGGAGTCGAACGACTCGCGCGAGGTCCACGCCGACACGAACGTGCGCTGCGTCACGTCCTCGGCATCGCTGCGGTCGCCGAGCGATCGCAGGGCGAGGGTGAAGACCACCGGCGACCACCGGCGGTAGAGCTCTTCGAGCGCCCGCTCGTCACCCGCGCGGAAGCGGCCGGCGAGTGCGGCCTCGACGCCGTCCTCATCCATGTCGGACATCTCCTTCATCGGTGATCATGCCGGGCGGGCGACGACGACCACGTTGTCACGGTACCGCCCGACCGTGTAGTCGTAGGGCCCGCCGCACGTGATCAGCACGACGGCGTGGTCGCCGGCGCGGGCGAAGATCTCGTCGACCGGCAGCTCGGCCTTCTCGTGGAAGACGACGGACTCGACGGCGTACTCGCGCGATCCGCCGCGCTCGTCGACGACGACGACGGTGGCGCCGGGCGACAGGTCGCGCAGCCGGGACAGCGGCCCCACGGGGTAGGCCGGCTGGTCGACGTGCGCGGCCAGCACGGTGTTGCCCTCGGCGGCGCGCGCGTCGCCGCCGAACCGGTACCACCCCGCTGTCGCGGGGTCGGCGGGCAGTGCCATCTGGCGCGACGGGTCGACCCCGACCGGGACCACGGGCATGTCGACGTCGATGGCGTCGACCCGCAGCCGAACGGGAGCGACCGCTTCGCGAGCCGGCCCCAGCGCACTGGAGGTGACCGCGACGTCGACGACGGCGGTCGGCGCCGGCGCCGGGACCGTCACGGCCGACGACGGCAGCTCGGCCGGGGCCGACATGGGTGTCGCCGAGCCGCATGCGGTCAGCGCCGCGACGAGCGCGGCCGGAACCGCCGCCGCGGTGAGGCGGCGACGGCTCCGGTCGTACCGGTGTGCGCGGTTGCGGCTCATGCGCGGTCGGCGGCCCCACGTCGACGGGCGATGAGCAGCGCGGTGACGACGCCGGCGAGCACGAGTCCACCGCCGACGGCCCACATCGTGGTCGTCGCCGCGGCGTCACGCTCGGCGAGGTAGCCGGCCGTACCCGAGGGCACACCGTCGGGGCTGGAGTGCAGGCCGGTCACGGTCTGCACGGCGAGGTCGAGGTTGCCGTCCTCGGCGCTGCCCCACGCGTACACGATCGTCAGCTCGCCTTCCGCGACGGTGACGTCGGCCGGGCCGAGCACAGGGTCGGTGGTTCCGGCCAGTGCGACCGACGCCGAGATGGTTCCCGCCGCGAGGTCGAGGCTGGCCTCATCGGGGTTGGAAAGGTCGGTGATGACCGCGGTGTCACCGGCGAGGATGTCGACGGCGGGGGCCGCGGCGACGTGGCGCACCGTGAGGCGTCCCTCGCCGGCAGCGGTCGCCGACGTGTCGTTGACGAACGGCGTGAGCGACGGGTCGCCCGACTCGCTGAGGTGTGCGACGGCGGTGTAGTTCACCCCGGCGTCGAGGGTGAGGGATGCCGGACCGAGGATCGGCGAGCTCGCGTCCGCGGCATCCGGGGCGGTGATGGCCACCTCGTAGTCGCCGGCGGGCAGCGAGAGCGGGCCGGCCAGGTCGCCTGGAGCGAAGTCGTCGAGGGTGAGGTCGCCGTTGACGTACACGTCGACGGGGGTGTCGGGGATGCCGTGCAGCACCGAGAGCGTCGCCTCGTCGGCGGTGGTGTCCGCGCTCGCAGGCATTGCGATGCCCAGAGCCGCGACGACGCCTGCGGCGATGCCGGCTGCCGTTGTCTTGCGCATGAGTGTCCTCCTGTGTCCGACGGCCGGAGCCGCCGCTGGGTCGTGCACCGGGAGTGGTGCCTTCAGGAGGTTCTTTCCGGGCCGGGAGGGGGTTTGGATGCAGCCGAATGGAGATTCTTCGCAGATCAGCCTGGCGAGAGCTCGTCGAAGAACGCCAGGGTCGCGTCTGCGATCTGCGCGCGCGCGTCGTCGTGCGGGATCGTCGGCGTGCCGTCGCCGGCCTGCGGTCCGTAATCGCCGAACTGGGCATGCGATGCCCCGTCGACCACGACGAAGGTCGTGTCTGCGGGCAGGTCGGCGCGCGAAGCGTCGATCTTCGCAGGGGTCGACAGGCCGTCCTCGGTCCCCGAGACCGACATCGCGGCGGCCGTCAGCGATCCGCTGATGTCGCCAGCGGGGTACGACGCGTACAGGAGCAGGCCGACGGCGGGGGCCGAGGCATCCTCATCGGCGTCGTCGGCCTGGAGGGCCGCGACAGTGCCGCCGAGCGAGTGCCCGCCGACGATCCAGGCATGCGCCTCGGGCACGGCCGCCCGCGCGTCGTCGAACGCGCCGAGCGCGAGGAAGGCGATCCCCAGGGGCTGCTTCGCGATGACGACGGTGTGTCCGGCCTCGGCGATCGGCCGCAGGACGGCCGCGTAGGCGCGAGGGTCGACGAGTGCTCCGGGCTGGAAGAACAGCGCGGGGCCTTCGACCGGGTCGGTCGGCGTCATCACGATGCGAGTGGCCGAATCGGCGACCGTCACGGTCGCGCCGCTGTCCATCGCGGTCAGCGCGGGCTCCTGCCCGGAGTACGGTCGCAGCCACGCCAGGAGCGCGACCCAGCCGACCGCGAGCAGGATCGCGACGATGCGCAGGGCTCGTCGCCAGCCGGGCCGCCCCACGCGAGGGCGAAGGGTGAAGACGATCGTCACCACCGAGCCCGCGGCGGTCACCGCGAGCAGGATCGCGTACGCCGGATGCCCGTGAACGATGCCGCCCCACTGCGTGAGGCACGCCCAGGCCACGACCGCGAGGGCGGCGACGGCCACGCCGAAGGCGATCCACGACACCGCGTCGCGGCGGGGTGCCGGCGCGGCATCCGCAGCCGGATCGGGCGAGGGTGCATCCAAACCGGACTCCGCCACGGAATACCCCTTCGCTCCTCGGTGCACACCGAAGGATACCCAGAAGGGACGATCATGCGAGCACCCACCGATGTCTACTCGTACCGCTATACCCGCTACGGCGATGCCGACGTGCTCCACCGACATCAGGTGCCGCTGCCGCGCCCCGGTCACGGCGAGGTGCTCGTCGACGTCGTCACGTCGGGCATCAACCACATGGAGGTCTTCCTGCGCAACGGCAAGGAGGACACGTGGCACGACGACCCGTGGCCGCGAGGCTCGGGCAGCGACTTCGCGGGGATCGTCCGCGAGATCGGCGACGGGGTCGTCGGGTTCTCGGTCGGCGACGACGTGATCGGCCACGTGCGCACCGGCGCGCACGCCACCCACCTCGTCGTTCCCGCCACGCACCTGGTGCGCAAGCACCGCAGCATCGAGTGGGAGGTCGCCGGCGGACTGTTCCTCGCCGCCGCGACGGCCCTCGACACCCTCGACGATCTGAAGATCGGTGCCGACGACACCGTCGTCATCTCGGCCGCGGCGGGCGGCGTCGGCAGCATCGAAGCGCAGGTCGCGCGGCACCGCGGCGCCCGCGTCATCGGCACGTGCGGCGAGCGCAACTTCGACTATCTGCGACAGCTCGGCATTATCCCGGTGCGGTACGGCGACGGCATCGTCGAGCGGATCGAACGCGTCTCCCGAAGACCCGTCACCGCCTACATCGACAACTTCGGCAAGGACGGCCGAGAGGTCGCCGAAGCGCTCGGTGTCCCCGCGGAGCGCTATCGGTCGAGCGAGGACCGGCGCGACGTCGAGCTGGCGCTGCTGCGCGACGATCCCGACTCGGTCGCCCACGCGACGCGCATGCTGCAGCAGGCGGCCGACCTCGCCGCCGGCGGCGCGTTCCGGCTGCTGGTGTCGGGCCTGTACTCGATCGAGGACGTCGTCGAGGCCTATGAGGACCTGCACCGGCTGCACTCCCGCGGCAAGATCGTGCTCGCCACCAACCCCGTGACGCGCGTGCGGATGCTGCGCGCGCGGGAGCTCTTCGAGGCCATGCCGTAGCGATCCGGAGCAGCACGAAGGCCCGGCACCATGAGGATGCCGGGCCTTCGTACTGCCGCTACTTGACGGTGACCTTCAGCACCTTCGACGACGTGGCGCCGGCGGCGTTGGAGAACTCCGCGACGTACGTGTACGTCCCGGGCGACTTCCCCGCGAGATACGTCGACGCGTGCTGCGCGTTCGGGCTCGCCGCGACGAGGGACTGCTCGTCGATCAGCGCTCCGTTCTCGTACAGCCGGTACGTCGTGCCGTTCGTCCCCCCGCCGCCGCCGGAGTGCAGCTGGCGATCGAACCGCTGCACCCGATGTACGCGTCGGACCGCTGCGTCGTATCGACCCTCGACCAGGCGCTCGACATCGCCGCCGCGTTCGACCCGTCTGTGGTCGGCGTGACGGTCGACACCCTCCACATCTCGTGGGACCCCGACGTGATCGCCGCCATCGAGCGGGCGGGCCGCGAGGGCCGCATCGCGACGTACCAGGTGTGCGACTGGAAGACCCCACTGGCCGCGGACGTGCTGCTGAGCCGCCGCTACCCCGGCGACGGCGTGATCGACTTCGGTCCGATGACCCGCGCCGTCATGGAGAGCGGATACGACCGCGACATCGAGGTCGAGATCTTCAACGCCGACATCTGGGCCAAGGGCGTCGACAGTGCGCGAGACCGCCGAGGGCTTCGCGGCCGCGGTCTCGCCCCACCTCGCGCCGGTGCGGGCGTGACCCGATGCGGGTGCCGCCTCCCGGATGCCGCCGCCCCTCGCCCCTAGACTCGGGCCTGTGAGCGGACCGACGAGCCCGAACCGCGGGGCCATCACCCTCCACGACGTCGCGCGCGAAGCGGGCGTGTCGCTGGCGACGGCGTCGCGCGTGCTCAACGGCTCGACGCGCAAGGTCGCCGAGGCCTACGCCGTGCGCGTGCAGGCGGCCGCCGACAAGCTCGGCTACACCGCCAACCTGTCGGCGCAGGCGACCGCGCGCGGCACGGCCGCGATCGTGGCGCTGCTGGTCGCCGACATCGCCGACCCCTACTTCGGCCAGATCGCCGCGGGCGTCGCACGCGGAGCGGATGCCGCAGGTCTCGTCGTCACGATCGGCATCACCGAGCGCGACCCGCAGCGCGAGGTGCGCCTGGTGCGCGCCCTGCGCGGGCAGCGGCCGCGCGGCCTCATCCTCGCGGCATCCCGCACCGACGCCGAGGACTCGGCCGGCCTGCGCGGAGAGCTCGACGCCTTCGCCGCGACCGGCGCCCGCGTGGTCGCCCTCGGCCGCGTCGACGGCGACGCCGGCGGGCTGCGCGCCGTGCCGCTCGACAACCGGGCGGGTGCCGCGGCGCTCGGCGAGCAGCTCGGCACCCTCGGCTACCGCGACGCCGTCGTGCTCGGCGCCGCCGAGGGTGTGCGCACGTCGGACGACCGCATCGCCGGCTTCGTCGAGGGGTTCGTCCGCGCGGGCGGCGCGTCGCCGCGCATCGAACGCGGCGCCTTCACGCGCGACGCCGGCTACGAGACGGCGACGCGCCTGCTCGGCGAGGGTCTCCCCGACGGCACGCTGCTGTTCGGCGTGAGCGACGTCGTCGCGATCGGCGCGATGTCGGCCGTGCGCGATGCCGGCCGCCGCATCGGCCCCGACATCGCGGTCGCCGGGTTCGACGATGTCGCGACGGGTCGCGACATCCGCCCCGGCCTCACGACCGTGCGCGTGCCCCTCGAAGAGGTCGGCGTGCGCGCCCTGCAGGCGGTCGTCGCCGACGAGTGGGATGCCGCACCCGCGGCGCTGCCCGTCGAGGTCATCGTGCGCGGCAGCACACCGAGTCGCGGCTGAGGTCAGGAAACGTTTCCCCGCCAGACTGCGGACGGGAAGGCATCGACATGGGCAGCAGAGCGAAGGGCGTCACGATCGCCGACGTCGCCGCGCGGGCGGGTGTCTCGCTGCTGCTGCCCCCGCATCTGCGCGACGACGCCCTCGCGACGCTGCCGCACCGCCGCAACGGCGTGCTGCGCACGCCCTGACCCCGGCCCGGGGCTCAGCGCGCGGCGAGCGCCGCACCGGCCGCGCGCAGCCACTGCGCGGGGTCGGCCATCGCGGCCTCGCCCGATCCGGCGAGCTCGGTGAGCGAGACGGATGCCGCGAACGCCGTCGCGTCGGCGTCCGGCGCGATGCGGCCGGCGACCAGCATCGCCGGGGTTCCGGATGCCGCGGCGACCGCGGCGACGTGCGCCGGCACCTTGCCGGCCGCCGACTGGCCGTCGTACGAGCCCTCGCCGGTCACCACGACGTCGGCGGCCGCGATCGCCGCGTCGAGGCCGATGAGATCGGCGACGGCCGCGGATCCGGGCACCAGCTGCGCACCCCACGCGAGGAGGCCGAACCCGGTGCCTCCGGCGGCTCCGGCGCCCGGGGTCGCGGGATCAGCGGGCAGCAGCGCAGCCAGCCGAGCGAGACCGTCGTCGAGCACGGTGATGTCGTCCGGCCCCGCGCCCTTCTGCGGGCCGAAGACGGCGGCGGCGCCGCGATCGCCGAGCAGCGGGTTGGTGACGTCGCTCAGCACGATGACGCGGCCGGCCGGCAGCAGACGGATGCCGGTGAGATCGACGGTCGCGAGATCGGCGAGGCCGCGTCCGCCGTCGGCGATCGGTCGGCCCGCGGCATCCGCGAACCGGGCGCCGAGCTCGGCGAGCATCCCGATGCCGCCGTCGGTCGAGGCGCTCGACCCGATGCCGAGGACGAGCCGCGAGACCCCGCGGTCGAGGGCGGCGCGGATCGCCTGACCGAACCCGCGGGTGCCGGCGTCGAGCGGTCTGAGCTCGGGCGGCGAGCCGAGCAGCTCGATGCCGCTCGTGCTCGCGAGCTCGACGACGCCGATGCCGTGCGGGTCAGCGGGGGTCGGCGGCAGCAGCAGCCACGACGCGTCGACCGGGCGGCCGTGCGGGCCGGTGACGGCCACCGGCATGCGGCGCGCACCGGCGACCGCCGCAGCGAACGCGTCGAGCGTGCCTTCTCCGCCGTCTGCCATCGGGCGCGGCACCACGACGTCGTCGGAGGCACCGGCTTCACCGCGCCACCCTGCGGAAAGGGCCTCGGATGCCGCCGCCGCGCCGATCGTGCCCTTGAACGAGTCGAGGGCGACGACGACGGTGCGGGGCATGCGCCCATTGTCGCGCATCGGGCGGGAAAGCGCTATCCGCCTCGGGAGGCGGGCGCGCTGCTCACGCGTTCCACGAGGCGCGTCGCAACGACGTCGACCGACGTCGACGCCCCCTCGATGCCGGCGACGAGGGCTCGCACCGTCCGCTCACCCAACTCGCCGAAGTCCTGTCGCACGGTGGTGAGCGGCGGGCGGTAGTCCGCGGCATCCGCGACGTCGTCGAAGCCGACCACGCTGACGTCGTCGGGCACGCGATGCCCGGCCTCGGCGAGCGCGCGCATCGCGCCGAGCGCCATCTGGTCGTTGGCGGTGAAGAGGGCAGTCGCGGCATCCGGCATCCGTCCGGCGACCGCGCGGTGCCCCGACGCCGACGTCCAGTCCCCGCGGAGCGGCGGCGGCACGGCGACCCCGGCGTCTGCGAGCGCGTCGCGCCAGCCCGCTTCGCGCTCGGCAGCCGCGAACGACGAGGCAGGCCCCGCGAGATGGTGCACGGTGGCGTGGCCGAGGGCGAGCAGGTGCATCGTCGCCGCCCGAGCGCCGCCCCGATGGTCGGACTGCACGATGCCGACGCTGCCGCCGACCCGATCGGGTGGGGCGTCCACGACGACGAGGTGCAGCCCGGCCGGGATCGCTGCGGACTCTGTGGCGGCCGTCGCCTCGTTGAGCACCACGACCCCGTCGACCCCCTGCTCGCCGAACTGCGCGAGCGCGGCCGAGACGTCGCCGGGATCCCCCAGCGTCAGCACCGTCAGCGCGTAGCCGCGGGATGCCGCCGCTTCAGCGACAGCCTGCAGCATGCGCGAGTTGCCGACCGACGCCAGGGTCGTCGCGAGCAGCCCGAGGGTCTGGGTGCGGCCGGTGCGCAGGGCCCGCGCGGCGCGGTGGGGGCGGTAGCCGAGCTCGGCCATGGCGCGCTCGACGCGCTGCCGCGTGGCGGGGTCGACGCGGGGGCTTGCGTTCACGACGCGCGAGACGGTCTGCCCTGAGACGCCGGCACGCGCCGCGACGTCGGCCATCGACACCCGCCGCTGCATCCGGTCTCCCCTCGACCGCGTGCCGAACTCCTGCAATCCGGCCGATGTTGACGTTAGCATGGCCGATCCGTAGCATGTTGACGTGAACATTCCGGAGTTCGGCACGGATGCCGCCCCCGCAACTGCGCTCGGCGCCGGCGTCGTGAAGCGACCCACCCGCCTCGCCGACGGCCGCGACCTCACCTACTACGACGATCCCGGCACGACGCTCGGCCCCGACCGCGCCGTTGACGCGCGGACGCTCGGTGCGCGGCCCGAGACGGCGTCGATGCGGCAGGACGTGCTCACCGGCGACTGGATCACCGTCGTCGCCTCGCGCCAGAACCGCGTGATGATGCCGAGCGCCGACGCCGACCCGCTCGCGCCGCAGACGCCGGCGAACCCCAGCGAGATCCCCAGCCGCTACGACGTGGCCGTCTTCGAGAACCGCTCCCCCGCGTTCGGCCCGGCGCTGACGGATGCCGTCGACGCGGCGCCCGCGGCATCCGACCCGCCCCGGGGTCTCGATGACCTGGCCCATCTCGGGCTCGGCCGCAGCCGCACGTCGGTCGGCCGGTGCGAGGTCGTGTGCTTCAGCCCCGAGCACTCCGGCTCGTTCGGCACCCAGTCGGTGACCCGCGCGCGGACGGTCATCGAGGCCTGGGCTGACCGCACCGCCGCGCTGTCGGCGCTGCCCGGCATCGAGCAGGTCTTCCCGTTCGAGAACCGCGGCGAGGCGATCGGCGTCACGCTGCCGCATCCGCACGGCCAGATCTACGCCTACCCGTACGTCACGCCGCGCACCACGCGGCTGCTCGACAGCATCGAGCGCACGGCGCCCGACCTGTTCGAGCGCATCCTCGCCTTCGAGCGGGACGGCGAGCGCGTCGTGCTGCAGGGCGAGCACTGGACCGCCTTCGTGCCGTTCGCCGCGCGCTGGCCCGTCGAGGTGCACCTCATGCCGCACCGCCACGTGCCCGACCTCACGGCGCTGAGCGACGACGAGCGCGACGAGCTGGCGCCGCTCTATCTGCGGCTGCTGCGCGGCATCGACGCGCTGTACGACACCCCGACCGCCTACATCGCGGCGTGGCACCAGGCGCCCGTGCACGTCGGCCGCGACACCGTTCGCCTGCGCCTGGAGCTGACCAGCCCGCGCCGCGGGGCCGACAAGCTGAAGTTCCTCGCCGGATCCGAGGCCGCGATGGGCGCATGGGCCGCCGAGATCCCGCCCGAAGTCTCGGCCGAACGCCTGCGCGCGGCGATCGCGACCGTGCCCGAGGTGACGGCGTGACGGCGGTATCCGAGGCTCGCGCCCTGTTCGCCGCCCGATTCGGCCACGAGCCCGCCGGCACGTGGTCGGCGCCGGGCCGCGTCAACCTCATCGGTGAGCACACCGACTACAACGACGGCTTCGTGCTGCCGTTCGCGATCCAGCACCGCACGCACGTCGCCCTCGGCACGCGAGCGGATGCCGTCATCCGCGTGGCCTCGACCTTCGATGAGGCCGTGTACGAACTCGACCTCGCGCGACTCGACGCCGTCTTCCCGGCCGAGCGCGAGACCGTCGCCGAGTGGGCGCGCTACCCGCTCGGGGTGGCGTGGGCGCTGCTGCGCGCCGCCGGGGTCGACCCGGCGGCCGTGCCCGGCGTCGACCTCGCGTTCTCCTCCGACGTGCCGGTCGGGGCCGGCCTGTCGTCGTCGGCGGCGATCGAGGGCGCCACGGCGATGGCGCTCACCGAGACCTGGGGTCTGCACCTCGACCGCGTCGCGCTCGCCCAGGTCGGGCGCACCGCCGAGAACGACGCGGTCGGCGCCCCGACCGGCATCATGGATCAGATGGCGTCGATGCTCGGCCGCCGCGACGCCGCGATCTTCCTCGACTGCCGCTCGCTCGACGCCGTGACGGTCGACCTCGGCTTCGACGCCGCCGGGCTCGCCCTCGTCGTGATCGACACGAACGTGAAGCACGCCCACTCGACCGGCGGCTACGGCGCGCGCCGCGCGGCGTGCGAACGCGGCGCGGCCACCCTCGGCGTTCCGGCGCTGCGCGACGTCTCCGCGAGCGACCTCGAACGCCTCGCGGGCCTCGTCGACGACACGACGTTCCGCCGGGTCCGGCACGTCGTGACCGAGAACCAGCGCGTGCTCGACACGGTGCGGATGCTGCGCGAACAGGGGCCGACCGTCATCGGCGACCTCCTCGTCGCGTCTCACGCCTCCATGCGCGACGACTTCGAGATCTCGGTCCCCGAGCTCGACACGGCCGTCGAGGCCGCACTCGACGCCGGCGCGATCGGCGCCCGCATGACCGGCGGCGGCTTCGGCGGCGCGGCCATCGCCTTGGTCGCCCACGATCGCGTCGACGCGGTGACGGATGCCGCACACGCCGCGTTCGCGGCATCCGGCTTCGCGGCCCCGACCGTCTTCACCGTGACACCGTCGGACGGCGCCGCCCGCGACGCCTGACCGGCCGCGAGCCTCCCCTGTCCCGACCGCGCAGCATCCGTCACCTCACGGCCACCGTCAAGACCTTCCGATGACGGATGCCGCGGCCTAGCGTCGTAGCAGCGGCGGGGCATCCGGCCCGCGCGGAAGGAACGGACATGGCCTACATCACGGTCGGCACCGAGAACTCGGTCGACATCGAGCTGTACTACACGGACCAGGGGTCGGGGCAGCCCGTCGTGCTGATCCATGGCTTCCCGCTCGACGGCGAGTCGTGGGGCAAGCAGCAGGCGGCGCTGCTGGATGCCGGGTACCGCGTGATCGCCTATGACCGCCGCGGCTTCGGCGCCTCGACGAAGACAGGTGGCGGCTACGACTACGACACGTTCGCCGCCGACCTGCACTCTCTCATGGAGGACCTCGATCTGCGCGACGCCGTGCTCGTCGGCTTCTCGATGGGCACCGGCGAGGTCGCCCGCTACCTCTCGCGGTACGGCGCCGCGCGGGTCGCGAAGGCCGCGTTCCTCGGGTCGCTCGAGCCGTTCCTGCTCAAGACCGACGACAACCCGGCAGGCGCCGGCCCGCAGGAGTTCTTCGACGGCCTCGCGCAGTCGGTGCGTGACGACCGCTACGCGTTCATCGCCGGTTTCTACAAGGACTTCTACAACCTCGACGAGTTCCTGGGCGACCGCATCTCGCAGGCCGCGGTCGACGCGAGCGTGCAGACGGCGAACCGGGCGGGCAACACCGGCATCGCCGCGGCGCCGCTGACCTGGCCGACCGACTTCCGCGACGACATCCCGCACATCACGGTGCCGTCGCTCATCCTGCACGGCACGGCCGACAACATCCTGCCGATCGACGTGACCGCCCGGCGCTTCCGCGAGCTGCTGCCGGATGCCACCTACGTCGAGCTCGAGGGCGCGCCCCACGGTCTGCTGTGGACCCACGCCCCCGAGGTCAACGAGGCGCTGCTGGCGTTCCTGCGCAGCTGAGGTCAGCCGCGCAGGAACGCGCTGCGCGGCTCAGCCCTGCGGCTGCGGCGCGTTGGCCATCGCGATGAGGCCGTCGATCATCTCGGCGGTGATGCCGCCGCCGTCTCCGGCGAGGCCCGACATCATCGTGAGGCGGCCGACGGGGAACGAGCCCATCATCTCCATCATGTCCACGCCTTCGGGCATGACCGAGGCGGCGCCGTTCATCGCGCCCATCATGTCGGCCAGCGCGGCCTGCACGATCGGGCCCGCGACGGGGTGGGCGAACACCTCGGCGAGCGACGACGTGCGCGACAGCGGCATGACGACCGTGTCACCTTCGATCTCGACCGTCGCCGACGAGCGCAGGTCGCGGCTCGAGGCCGCGACGTCGACGGCGTACGCACCACCCTCGACGACCCAGCGGTCGGCGGCGATGTTCCAGTACGCGAGGTCCTCGCGACGCACGGTCAGCGTGACCTCGCGGGTCTCGCCGGCCTCGAGCGCGACCGACGTGAAGGCCTTCAGCTCGCGCACGGGGCGCTGCACCGTCGAACCGGGCAGCGACGTGTAGACCTGCACGACCTCGCGACCGGCGCGGTCGCCGGTGTTGGTGACGGGCACGGTCACGGTGACGTCACCGGCGGCGTCGACCGAAGCGGATGCCTCGCCGTACGCGAACGTCGTGTACGAGAGACCGTGGCCGAACGGGAACGCGACCTCCATGCGGCGGGCGTCGTACCAGCGGTAGCCGACGAACAGGCCCTCGCCGTAGCGGGTGTGCGAGAACTCGCCGGGGAAGTCGAGGAACGCGGGGCTGTCCTCGAGGCGCACCGGGATGGTCTCGGTGAGCTTGCCCGACGGGTTCACCTCGCCGAACAGCACGTCGGCGGTCGCGCCGCCGCCGGCCTGGCCGAGCAGCCAGCCCTCGAGGATCGCGGGGACCTTCTCGGCGAACGGAAGCGCCACGACGCCGCCGTTGGAGAGCACGACAACGACGTTCGGGTTGGCCGCGACCACCGCATCGAGCAGCGCGAGCTGGTCGGCCGGAAGGTCGATGTCGGTGCGGTCGTAGCCCTCGGACTCGAGGCGGGCGGGCAGGCCGAGGAACACGACGGCGACTTCGGCGGCGGATGCCGCGGCCACGGCCTCGTCGCGCAGGCGGGCGATCTCGTCGTCAGCCACATCGACGGCGACGCTGAAGCCCTGTGCGTAGGCGACCTCACCGTCGGCGAGCGTGCGGATCTCGTCGATCGCGTTGTCGAGGCGCGTCGGGCTGATCATCGACGAGCCCGCGCCCTGGTAGCGCGCTTCGGCAGCGAACGAGCCGATCACGGCGATCCGGGCGTCGCGACGCAGCGGAAGCAGGTCGCCCTCGTTCTTCAGCAGCACGATCGAGCGGCCGGCGGCCTCACGGGCGAGCGCGTGGTGCGCGTCGACGTCGAGCGGGCCCTCGATCGAGCCGGCACCGGCCTGCGACTTGCGCACGAGGTCGATGACACGACCCGCGGCGACGTCGACGACCGATTCGTCGAGCGAGCCGTCCTGCACGGCCGCGACGATCTGCGCGTCGGTGACGCCGTTCGACGACGGCATCTCGAGGTCGAGCCCGGCGGCGATGCCGGCGACGCGCTCGTTGACGGCGCCCCAGTCCGAGACCACGAGACCCTCGAAGCCCCACTCGTCGCGCAGCACGTCGGTGAGCAGCCACGGGTCCTCCGACGCGTACACGCCGTTGATGCGGTTGTACGAGCACATGACGGTCCACGGCTGGGCGTCCTGCACCACGCGCTGGAAGCCGCGCAGGTAGATCTCGCGCAGCGGACGCGGGTCGACGTCCGAGCTCGACCGCATGCGGTCGTTCTCCTGGTTGTTGGCCGCGAAGTGCTTGAGCGACGTGCCCACGCCCTTCGACTGGATGCCGTTCACGATGGCCGCGCCGAGCACACCCGAGACGATCGGGTCCTCGGACAGGTACTCGAAGTTGCGACCGCACAGCGGCGAGCGCTTGATGTTGATGCCGGGGCCGAGCAGCACCGCGACGTTCTCGATCGCGGTCTCGGTGCCCAGCGCCTCGCCGACGCGGTGGATGAGGTCGACGTCCCACGACGAGCCCAGCCCGACGGCGGGCGGGAAGCACGTGGCCGGCACGCTGTCGCCGAGGCCGAGGTGGTCGCCGCCCTCGCGCTGCTTGCGCAGGCCGTGCGGGCCGTCGGTGACCATGATCGCGGGGATGCCCACGCGCTCGACGGGCTTGGTGTACCAGAAGCTGGCACCGCTGGTGAGCGACGCCTTCTCTTCGAGGGTGAGATCCGAGACGGATGCCTCGGCGATGAGGGTGGAGGTGTCGGTCATGATCGACGTCCTTTCGATGGGGTGGACAGGTCAGGGGGTCAGCGGACGGACTTGATCGGCCAGACCGCGAAGGCACCGAGGATGCCGAGCGCGATCGCGACCGGGAACAGGCCCTGGTAGCCGAAGATCAGCACGATGACGCCCGAGACGCCGGGCGCGAGGGTCTGCGGCAGGGTGGCGGCGATGTTGACGACGCCGAGGTCCTTCGCGAACGACTTCGCCGAAGGGAGCACCTGGCTGATCAGCGCGGTGTCGACGGCCTGGAACATGCCGAAGCCGAAGCCGGCGATGAACGTCATGATCATCCACGCGGTGAGGTCCTGCCACATCCACGGCAGCAGGAACCCGACCGCGACGACCGCGGCCGAGCCGAAGACGAACGGCTTGCGGCGGCCGATGCGGTCGGACAGCGGCCCCGACACCACGGTCGAGATGATGATGCCGACCAGGCTCAGCAGGCCGAGCAGCGGCATGACGGTCTCGGGGTGCTCGACGCCGAAGTAGTACTGCAGCAGGTAGAGCTGGTAGCCGGTGACCGCGAAGTAGCCGGTGTAGAGCAGCAGGCGACCGGTGAACGCCCAGAAGAAGTCGGGGTGCGTGATCGGGTTGACCCAGAACGTCTTGGCGAACTCTCGCAGGTCGAACGGCTCGGGCTTCATGTCGTCGCTCGGGTAGTCGGGGTTGAACACGACGAACAGCGTGAGCATGATCACGGCGAGCACCGCGAAGGTGATGTAGCCGAGCGCGATCGTGTTGAAGAAAAGCGATCCGACGATCTGGCCGCCGAGCGCCCCGACCATGAGGCCGATGCCGGTCAGGGCCGCGAACGTGCCGCGGCGCGCGTTGGGCACACGGTCGGGCATGACCGCCGAGAGCGGACCCTGCGCGAAGTTGAAGCAGATCTGCACGAGCGTCCACGCGACGATGAAGCCGACGAGCGTCCCCGCGAAGGCGAGGCCCACCAGGGCGAGGGCGCCGGCGACGGCGCCGACGATCATCCACGGCGCGCGACGGCCGAACCGCGAGCGCGTGCGGTCGGAGATCTGCCCGGCGATGGGCTGGGCGATCATCGCCGCGAACGCGCCGATGGTCGAGACGATCGCGAGGTTGGCCACATTGATCTGGTCCTGCTCGCCGAACGCGAGCGTGATCTGCTGCGGAAGCAGGATGCCGGGGATCGCGCCCCAAAGCATGAAGATGCCGATGTTCGCCGGGATGATCCACAGCATGAGCCGGCGCAGGCCCTTGACGGGCGGCGGCGGATCGTCGGTGCCGGAGGCTTCGGCGAGGAAGGTGTTCTCGGTCATCGGCTCAGCGATGCGTCCGGGGGTGTCTGACATCGTCGTCGTCGTTCCTTTCGGCGGCCACCGTGGCCCACCAGTGAAAACCTTACGTCATTTGGTTTTGAGAAATCAAGCACTGTTCGGTTTACTGCTGTCATGGCACGACGAGGTTCATACGCGAAAGGCGTCGCGAAGCGCGAGGAGATCCTGACCACCGCACTCGAGGTGATCGCGCGCGAGGGGTTCCGAGGAGCATCCGTCAAAGAGCTCGCCG
>JAUHVN010000355.1 GCA_030425055.1 Actinomycetes bacterium
CGCCAGCTGGCCATGGTGAGGTCCAGGGAGATTTTTGATGAGCTTATCGGTAACGGCTGCGCCGGGCGCGCGCTGTTTTGAAGATCGCGCACCGCGCAAGCTGGCCAATCTGACGGCCGCCGCCCTTTATCAACTGGCGGTTGCGCGCGGCGAAGGCGAGGTCCTTCGCGGCCGTCGGCGTCGGCTTGCCGTGGGGGTTGTGCGGCGGACCGCCCCAGATCCCCCGCCGCGGATCCTTGCAGGTGATGGGCCCCTCCCAGGCGTGGCGGATCGCGTAGCGGGCCTGGAAGTTGTTGACGCCGGCCGGACGCGAGCCCTTCTCGAGCTTGTCGCCCATCATGAACTCGCGGCCGCCGACGATCGCCTCGGCCTCGCGGAAGACGAGATCGTCGCCGAGACCGTCCTTGTCGTAGCGGAGGTGGAGCCGGGTCAGGACAAAGCCGCCGCCCATCCTCGGCGGGCTCGGCGGACGGGAGGGCCGCCTGGCGGAGGGGGACGGCGACGGCGACGGGGGCATCGGCGCGCCGTCGAGCACGTCGGAGCCGAGGGTCACGAGATCGTTGTAGTCGAGCGGCGGCGTCGGGCAGGGATCACAGCTCGCCGAGTCCCACGAGTACTCGGTCACCGCCGCCCCCGGGTTTTTGCCCAGCGTCGCGTCGAAGAGCGCCGCGTAGAGCTCGCCGAAGCGCGCGCGCGCCGAGTCGTCGACGTCGAGGTTGGTCGGGACCGTCACGTTCGGCCGATTCGCCAGCTCGTAGCGCTTCCCCCGGGCGAGGATGTGGACCAGCAGGTCCTGGGTCCCGGCGGAGTTGATGAGCCCGAGGCGCACCGGCAGGCGGAACTCGGGCGTGTCGTAGTGAAAGCGCAGCGGCGAGAGCTGGGCCTGGCCCTGGGCGTTGAAATTGACCTTGGCGACGTCGACCTTGGCGACGAAGAACTTCATCCCCTCCTCGACGTAGGGGCGCAGCAGCGGCTCCGCCCCGGCCGGGATGTTGTACTTCTCCTGGCGCAGCCAGGTGTCGAGCCCGTTCGAGTCCTTGGCTGAGAGGATGACGACCTCGTACTCGCCGACGGTGAACTTGGCCTCGACCGTCACCCCGACCGAGACGTTGCCGTTCTGGTCTGTGGTCACGTTCACGCCGCTGGTGCCCTGCCCGTTCATGATCAGACGGCTGCGGCTGACATCGAGCGTGAAGCTGTCGCGCTCGTCCATCACCTCGTAGTCGAGGCGCAGACCGTAGGCGATGTCGTCACCGCGCGTGGCGTAGCGGTAGTCGATATACGCCCCCGCACCGCAGGTGGCCGAACCGCCCAGCGAGCACGAGATGCGCGGCGCGATTTCGATGCGGGTGAAGGCATCGGCTTCGGCATCGTAGCCGCCGGTCTGGTAGATCAATTCGCCGAACAGCGTGGTGCCGTCGTAGTTGCCGATATCGAGGTCGCCGACTTCGCTGAGACCCAGCGCGGTGACGGTGACTTCGGTGTTACCGGCACGCGCATGGGCGGTGTCGATGCCGACGCGCGGGACGAGCGTGAAGGTATCAAATTCCTTCTCGCCCGATAGGGCCACGCCGCCGAAGAGCGCGCTATAGGTATACTCGCCCGCTGCGTTCACCTGCTGGCTTTCGAAGTCGAGCGTGTAGTTGTGACGGCCCACGGCAAGCGCGCCGTAGTAGTCGATGAACAGCGTCTCGTTCAGGCGCGAGGCCCCGTAGAGACCGCCGTTGACGCCGAAGCCGCGGATGATGCCATCAATGTTGCCCGTGTCGATCTGCGCCTGACGCAGATAACCGCCGTAGAACCAGCCGCGAAGGTCATCCTCGGTGGCCATACGTTCGTGCAGTCGGGTGTAGTTGAGGGTCAGCGCGGTGCCGAAGTCCTCGGCATAGTGCACCTCGAATTCGCCTTCGGTGATGATGCGCTCTTCGCTCATGCAGTTGAAGACATCCTCGCGGAAGGAGCCGTTGGTGTTGAACTCGCCGTTCACCACCTCGGCCATACCGTTCACGTCCAGCGCCTCGTTGACGCCGCAGCGCAGGTGGTCCTGACCTTCTTTCAGGCGATCAAGCGCACCCTTGGAGATATCGTCGAAACGGTCCTGCTGTTCCTGAACCGTCTGCACGAGGTCGTCTTGCAGGACAGCGGTCAGTTCGTCACGGATCGCGTCGCTGAGGCTCTCGGCGATGGTGACGGTCGCAGTGAGGTTGGCGCTGACGCCCGACAGGGCCGTGGCATCGTCCGAAGACGTGATCGACGCGAGGGTCAGGATCACGGTCTCGTCGGCTTCGGACAGGGTGTCGGACTGCACGGTGATCGTGATGTCCACGCTGGTGTCGCCCGCCGCGATGGTCACGGTGCCCGACGGCGCAGTGTAATCGCTGCCCGAGGTCGCGGTGCCCGACATGGTGTAGGCAATCACGGTATCGACGGCAGAGATGCGGCTCTGGCTGACGGTGAAGGTCAGGTCCGTGGTGCCGCTGGTCGGCTCGTCGATGTTGGCCGGACCGGTGAGCGTGACGGTGTTCGCGCCGCAATCGGCGACAGGAAGGTTGTTGCCGATGACCACGGGGTCGCCCGCTTCGATGTCGAAGACGGTGTAGAACGCGGTCGGGGTGTTGTCGGCCAGATAGCCCGTGCTGCCGTACTCCGAAGAGCCGAGGCTCGCCGGATCGTCGGGCAGCAGCGTGGTCATATCCAGCGTACCCGAGGACGCCAGCGCACCGGCAGTCGGGTAGTCGGACGGGTAGACGATATCCATCGTGTAGGTGCCCGGCTGGGTAACGAACCACTGGTAACGCCCGTTGGAGCCGTCGAGCTCGATACGGATGTTGTTCTGCGTGCCGAGCGCGCTGTTCGAGCCCGCCGGACCCGTCACCACAATGCCGCCGCCCGTCAGAATGCGGCCGTCGTCCTCGCAGTAGAAATAGCCCTCGGGGTCATAGTCGTCCGCGTCCATGATGCCGTCGCCATCGCGGTCGGCGGTCATGCTTTCGTGGGCGTCGTTGATCCCGTCACCGT
>JAUHVN010000356.1 GCA_030425055.1 Actinomycetes bacterium
CGAGGCGATCCGCATCGACCCGCGCTTCGCGGGCGGCGAGTACTACGACGCCGACGACGGCGACGGACCGCATCGCGGTCTCGCCCTCGCCCGACGCATGGCATTGCTCAACTACCGCTCGCCGACCGAGCTCAACCAGCGCTTCCAGCGCTCATGGCAGTCGGGCATCAGCCCCCTCGGTCACGGCGGCCGTTTCGCCGTCGAGTCGTACCTCGACTTCCACGGCAACCGCTTCACGCGGCGATTCGACGCCAACTCGTACCTGATCCTCGTCGAGGCGATGAACTCGCACGACGTCGGCCGAGGCCGCGGCGGCGTCGAGGACGCCCTCGGCCGCGTCACGGCGACCACGCTCGTGCTGGGCATCGACAGCGACCGCCTGTTCCCGATCGACGGACAGCACCGCATCGCGCGCGGCATCGGCTCGACCCTCGACGGCGACGAAGCCGTGGTGCTCACCAGCGACTTCGGCCACGACGGCTTCCTCATCGAGACGCACGCCGTCGGCGCCCATCTGCGCCGACTGCTCGAGGCCTGACCACCGGGTCACTCCGAGCGGGTGTAGATCCACGGCAGAGCGCCGATCTGCAGACGGTGCCGTGCGCCGGGCGCCGCGGTCGCGGCATCCGGGTCGTACTCGGCATCGCCCTGCCACAGCAGCACGGGGCCCACATCGTCACGCCGCGCGACGGTGTCGAAGCGACGGATGCCGGCGAGGCGGGCGTCGTCGATCACTGCGGCGGGCCGCCCCAGACCGGCGAGGTGGTGCAGCGTGAGCCACGTCGGCGGATACAGCGACAGCTCGCCGCGACCGTGGCGCGCCAGCGCCTCGGCGGGCGGGAGCCACGCCGCCTCGACGACCTCGTCGGGCGCGGGCACGAGGTCGCCGCCGGGGTCCGCGGCCACGAAGAACCACGTGCGGATGCGCAACGCGATCCCCGGCGGCGGGTTCCACCGCGACAGGGTCACGAGGCCTGCGGCATCGAGCACGAGGCCGGTCTCCTCGTGCGTCTCGCGGATGCCGGCGCGACGCGCGACCGCCTCCTCATCGGCGGCCTCGACCCCCGCGTGGTCCCCCGGCTCGAGCTTGCCGCCGGGGAACACCCAGGCGCCACCGAACGAGCCGCGGTCGGGGCGCCGCAGCAGCAGCGCCTCGGCCCCGTCCGCCCCCTCGCGCAGAACGACGACGGTCGCGGCGACCGGCACAGAGTCGTCGTCGCCTGGACGCCACTCGCGCGCCCCGGCGAGCGTGTCGGACAGCGGGCGATCGTCAGGAGGCGTCATCGTCGTGCGCCGACTCGCCGATCGCGGCCTCGAGCCGCTCGAGCTTGCCGTCCAGTTCACCGGTCCACCCGGGGCGGATGTCGGCCTTGAGCACGAGCGACACGCGCGACCCGTACGCGCCGACGGCGTCGGTGGCGCGGCGCACCACCGCGAACACCTCGTCCCACTCCCCCTCGATCTCGGTGAACATCGACGTCGTGCGGTGCGGCAGCCCGCTCTCGCGGACGATGCGCACCGCGGCGGCCACGGCGTCGTGGACCGAGCCGTCCGAGCGACCTGTGCCGGACGGGGCGACGGAGAAAGCGACGAGCATGGTGACCTCCCAGGTCGGTTGCTACAGCAGGGAACGGGCGACGGATGCCTGCGGCATCCGGGAACGGGCGACGAGGACCACCGTCCACACGAACAGCGCGACGAGCAGCACGTTGCGCAGCGTCAGGACGAGGACCATGCCCCGGTCGAGCACGAGGAGGGCGTCATAGCCCCACGGGAAGACGAGCTGCGTGATCGCGAGCGTCACGACCGTCAGCAGCGCGGGCGGCGCCCACAGTCGACGGTCGATCACGAGACCGACGGCGATCGGGGCGATCAGCCACGCCCCGTACTGCGGCGAGCCCACCTTGTTGAAGACGATGAAAGCGAGCACGAGAGCGGTCGCGAGCGGGGGGAACACCCGGGCGAACGCGGCGCCGCGCCAGACCTGGATCGCTCCGAGGGCGGCGACGGCCGTGAGCGCGACGATCAGCACGGGGGTCATCGCCGCGATCACGGCGTCGATGTTCGGCCCGGTGGCCTGGAACGTCACCATCTGCTCGTCGTAGTAGATCCAGGCGTCGACGCCGCCGCTGACGGCGAGCCACAGGTACAGCGTGCTCACGGGCGCTTCGATCTGCAGGCCGCGACCGGTCTGGTCGCCGATGAAGCTGAAGAGGTGCGCGGCTCCGCCGAGCGCGACGACCGCCGCCACGATGGCCGCCGAGACCGCGGCGGCCCCGCCGGCGACCGCCCACCGGCGGCGCACGGCGACGAACGCGGCCACGAGGATCGCCGCCGGCCACACCTTCAGCCATGCGGCGATCGCGAGCAGCGCCGACCCCAGCCACGGCCGGCCGATGAGCCACAGCGATCCGGCGAGGGCGAGCGGGACGGTGAGGGCGTCCAGCCGGAACATCCCGACGCCGCCGAGCGCGAGCGCCGCGATCAGCCAGAACCACGCCGCGGTCACGCGGCCGCGCGAGGTCGCCCGGCCCACGAGCATCCCGAACACGAGCGCGTCGACGGCGGTCACGACGAGTCCCCACGCGAACGTGTAGTCCATCGCGACCGACATCACCTGGGCGAGCATCATCGGCAGCAGCGCGAACGCCGGGTACACCCATGCGTCGGTGATCCCGGGGATCGCGAAGCCCGTCGCCGCCTGCGACGACCACCAGCTGTAGAGCTGGTCGACGTCCCACGAGCCCTGCTTGCCGCCCAGGTACTCGACCCCGATCAGCACAGCGTGCACGACCGCGAACGCGACCCACAGCACCGCCCGCCTCGACACGACTCCCATGCTACGGATGCCGCGGCCCGGCACCGCCCGTCACGCGTGCGCGGCGACCGCCTCGGCGACCGCGGCGGGGAGCATGCCGGCGACGTCGAGCGCCGTGATCGGCCCGCCGCGCGGCCCCAGTGCGGCCGCTGCGAGGGATCCGGCCCGCCCGTGCAGCCACACCG
>JAUHVN010000357.1 GCA_030425055.1 Actinomycetes bacterium
AGCGAAGACTCCGGTCGAGCCGGCCTCTTCGCTGAACCCGCCCTGCCCGATGCATGCTAGCGCCGGGCAGGGCGAGTCAGTCAGTGTTCAGTTTCAGCCGATGAGGGCGATCGCCTCATCCACCTGAGTGCGCAGCGTGTCCGAGATCGGAGCCGAGCCGGCGTTCTCGGCCGCGGCATCCTGACCCTCGGGGCTGGCGATGTAGGTGAAGTACGCCGCGACGAGCTCCGCGATGTTCGCGTCCTCGTAGCTCTGGCAGCCGATGAGGTAGCTGACCAGGGCGATCGGGTACACACCCGGCTCCTCGGTGCTGTAGTCGATCTCGAGCGCGAGGTCGCCGGGACCGCGGCCCGGCACCAGCGGCGCCGAGTCGACGATCATCGCGGCCGCCTCGGCCGAGTAGGGGACGTACTCGCCACCGACGCCGACCGACACGGTGCCGAGGCCGCCGACCTGCGACGCGTCGGCGTAGACGATGGTGCCCGAGCCGTTGCGGGTCGCGTCGACGACACCCGACGTGCCCTGAGCGGCCTCGCCGCCCTCGATCGGCCACACGCCGTCGGCCTCGTACGGCCAGGCGCCGCCGGCCGCCGCCTCGAGGTACGAGGTGAAGGTCTCGGTCGTGCCCGAGTCGTCGGAGCGGTGGACCGGCGAGATCGCCAGGTCGGGCAGCTCGACGTCGGGGTTCGCGTCGGCGATCGCCGCGTCGTTCCAGTTGGTGATGTCACCGGCGAAGATGCCGGCGATCGTGGCGGCGTCCATGTTGAGGGACTCGATGCCCTCGACGTTGAACGCCACGGCGACGGGCGAGATGTAGAGCGGCAGCTCGACGATGTCGTCCGACGCGCATGCGCCGAAGCCGCCGGCGGCGATCTCCTCATCGTTGAACGCGCGGTCCGAGCCGATGAAGTTGCTGGCGCCCGAGATGAAGTTCTCGCGACCGGTGCCCGAGCCGGTGGGCTCGTAGTTGACGGTCACGTCGGGGTTGGCGGTCTGGAAGTTGGCGACCCAGGCCTCCTGGGCCGCGGCCTGCGACGAGGCGCCGGTGGCGTCGAGCGTGCCGGAGAGCGACGAGTCCATCGGCTCGTCGGTCGTGCCGCCGCCGCTCTCGTTCGGAGCGGAGCAGGCGGCGAGCGTGAGAGCAGCCACGGCGGCGAGCGCGCCGGCCTGGGCGATACGGGAGATCTTCACTGTGTGAGTCCTTCGGGTTGTCATGGACAGGGAACCCGGTGCGGGGTTCGCACTGAACGTAGACAGCGACTCTTAAGAGACTGCGCTCGGATAGTGAACGGGAGGTGAACGGAAAGGGCGACTTGGGATCGCTCTCAGAGCTTGGTCGCGTGCGTCTCGATCGCGACGATCCCCGAGCCGGGGTTGTCGACCGACAGGTGCGCGACCGAGAACTCCGCCGTCTCGAGCGCCGACGCGCTGCCGAGATACGAGCCTCGGAGGGTGCCGGTGGCCAGCGCGAGCTCGGTCAGGATCTCGGGCAGCACGGGGCCGTGACTGCACAGCACCGCGGGCTTGCGCGAGCGGACGCGCTGACCGATGATCTTCCGCGCATCGGACTCGCCCTGCTCCCAGGCATCCTGCGAGATGAGCTTCGAGTGCGAGATCTTGCGATCGAGCATCTTGGCGAGGGGCGCGACCGTCTTGACGCACCGCGTCGCCGGGCTCGAGACGATGCGCTGCGTGCCGAACGCGATGAGGGGCCCGACCAGCGCCTTCGCCTGCTTCTTGCCGCGCGCGCTCAGGGGGCGATCGGTGTCCTGCCCGTCCCACTCCTCGCGATCGACGGCCTTCGCGTGCCGCAGGGCGATGATGGGGAACGTGCGCAGCACGCCGTCGTCGACGAGTCGCAGGAAGTGCTCGAGGATCTCGACGTCGACGGGGTAGCTGAGTCGCTTGATCGCCTTGGGTGCGGGCACCCATTCGATCGCGGCGATCTCGCCGTTGGGCACGAAAGCCGACGCGTGGATCGCGTCCTCGGTGGCCTCGGCGGCCCAATAGTGCACGATTTTTGTGCGCTTGCTGGGCAGCTTGTAGCGCGAGACGCCGACGGGTACGCCGAGCGCGACGCGGATGCCGGTCTCCTCGAAGATCTCGCGCACCGCCGTCTCGGCGAGCGTCTCGCCCGGATCGACCTTGCCCTTGGGCAGCGTGATGTCGCGGTACCGGGTGCGGTGGATGAGCAGCACGTGCAGCTTGCCCTCGACGAGACGCCAGAGCACGCCGCCGGCCGCGTAGACGGCCGTTTCGCTCATCGCACCGCCCGGGCGCGGCGGCGCCGCTGCACGGTCGACATCCGCTTGTCCTGCAGATCGACGAGCGGCTCTCCCTCGGCGTCGACCATGTGGCGGTCCCATACGCCGTCGGGGCCGAGGTGCCACGAGCTCGTGCCGTCGCTCATGGCCTGGTCGAACAGGCCCTCCATCTCCTTGAGATGGTTCGGCGCGGTCACGCGCACGAGCGCCTCGACGCGGCGGTCGAGGTTGCGGTGCATCATGTCGGCGCTGCCGATGTAGACCTGCGGATCGCCGTCGTTGTGGAACGAGAAGATGCGCGAGTGCTCCAGGTAGCGGCCCAGGATGCTGCGCACGGTGATGTTCTCGCTCATCCCCTCGACGCCGGGCTTGAGCGAGCAGATGCCGCGCACCCACACCTCGACCTGCACCCCCGCCTGGCTCGCGCGGTACAGCGCGTCGATGATCTGCTCGTCGACGATGGAGTTCACCTTGAAGCGGATGCGTGCGTCCTTGCCGTTCTCGGCGTTGCGGCGCTCCTTGTCGATGAGCCGCAGCAGCCCCTTGCGCAGGTGCAGGGGCGCGACCAGGAGGCGCTTGAACTTCTTCTCGATCGCGTAGCCGCTGAGTTCGTTGAACAGGCGCGTGAGGTCGCGGCCGACCTGGTCGTCGACCGTGAACAGGCCGAAGTCCTCGTAGATGCGGCTCGTCTTGGGGTTGTAGTTGCCGGTGCCGACGTGGCTGTAGCTGCGCA
>JAUHVN010000358.1 GCA_030425055.1 Actinomycetes bacterium
GTTGACCAGCGCGTGCAGCGTGAAGTCGAGATGGATGTCACCGAACGCGATGCTCAGGTGCGTCTCCCAGAACGCCTCGTACGACGCCGCAGAGATGTTGACCCACACGATGGCGACGACGGTCGCGATGACCAGCAGCAGCGCACCCAGCCGGTTCTGACCGAGCGAGCCGATCTTCGCCGCGATCGAGGGGCGCTTCTCGCCCCGCGCCGGCGGCTTCTCGGGGTCGGGCGACCGCTCGATGAGGGGAAGGTTCTTCACTCGCAGCTCCTCGTCCGGCGACACCGCAAGTATCGTGCACGCAGGAACGGTGCGGGGTCGCGCGCCGGGATTCGGGATCGGTAGGTTTCGGGGATGACTTCACTCAACCACCGTCTGCGCCCCATGACGGGTCGTGATCCGAAGGAGTCGCACCGTGCGGCGACGCCGCTGGAGCTCTTCTTCGATCTCACCTTCGTCGTCGCTTTCAGTCAGATCTCCGGCCAGACGGCTCACCTTCTCGAGCTGGGCCACATCGGCAGTGCGGTCGGCGCGTTCGCGTTCACGGTGTTCGCCGTGTCGTGGGCGTGGATCAACTACTCATGGCTGGCGTCCGCGTACGACAACGACGATCTGTTCTTCCGCATTTCCACCCTCGTCGTCATGGTCGGCGTGCTGATCGTCGCGCTGGGCGTGCCGGCGGTCTTCCACTCGTTCGACGAGGGCGCCCATCTCGACAACAGCGTGCTGGTCGCCGGCTACGTCGTGATGCGGGTCGCGACGATCGCGCTGTGGCTGCGGGCCGCCGCGCACGATGAGAAGCGACGCCGCACGTGCCTCGCCTACGCGACGAACATCGGCATCGCGCAGATCGGCTGGATCGCGCTCATCTTCGTCGACCTGCCGCTGGGCATCACACTCGTGTTCACCACCGCGCTCATGCTGCTCGAGCTCGCCGGCCCGCTGTTCGCCGAGCTGCGGTTCGGTGCCACGCCATGGCACGCCCACCACATCGCTGAACGCTACGGGCTGCTGGTGATCATCACCCTCGGCGAGGTCGTGCTCGGCACGATCCTCGCCATCTCGGCGGTCATCGAGGCATCCGGCTGGAGCGCCGAGGTCGTCGTGCTCGCTGTGGGAGGCACCGTGCTCGCCTTCGCGATGTGGTGGAACTACTTCGCCATTCCGTGGGCCGAGGTGCTCGCGCGGCATCGGTTGCGGGCCTTCCCGTGGGGCTATCTGCACATCGTGTTGTTCGGCTCCCTCGTCGGCGTCGGCACCGGGCTCCATGTCGCCGCGACCGTCATCGACCACACCGCCCACGTCGACGCCCTCTACGCGGCGTGGACGATCGCGATCCCGGTGCTCGTGTTCGAGATCATGCTGTTCGTGCTGTACGGCCTGCTTGTGCTGCAGTTCGACCCGTTCCACCTGCTGCTGTTCGCCATCGCCGTCGGGCTGCTCGCCCTCGGCGTCGCCTCGGTCGCGTGGGGCGCGACCCTCGGAGTCGGCCTGCTGCTCATGGCAGCCTCGCCCGCCGCCGTCGTCGTCGGCTACGAGACCGTCGGCTGGCGCCACGGCGAGCGCATGGTGCAGCGCACGCTCGACGGCTGACCCGACGCGCTGTGGTAGTTTCGGCGCATGTTCGCGAACCGCACCTGGTGGCCCGCCCGCTGAGGCGTGTGTTCGCGAACCCGAAGACCGCCCGAGTGGCGGTCTTTCTGTCTGAGCGACCGCCCGATCCCCGGAAAGAACGGCGATGACATCCAGCCCGACCCTGTCTGCAGCGCTCGCGGACGCGGCATCCTTCGCTCTGATCGCCCGTGACGGGCACACCGTCGAGGTGCTGACCGGCGAGGTCGTCGACGTCGCCGTGCTCGCCGACATCCCGTTGACGGATGCCGCGGGCACGCCGCGCGAGGTGCTCGCCCTGGTGCCGTACCGCCAGGTGCAGGAGCGGGGCTTCGAGTGCCACGACGACGCTGCGCCGCTGCGCTGCCTCGTCGTCGACGGCCATGTCGCCGTGCCGCTCGAGACGGCGATGGCCGAACTTCCCACCGAACCGATCGCGCTGCGCGACGCCGGGTTCGACATCGACGACGCGGGATACGCCGAGATCGTGCGCCGCGTCATCTCGGACGAGATCGGCCGCGGCGAGGGGGCGAACTTCGTCATCCGTCGCGACTACCGCGCCGTCGTCGATGCGGACGCCCGCACGGCCGCACTCACGTGGTTCCGTGCGCTGCTCGAACACGAGCGCGGGGCCTACTGGACCTTCGCGGTCGTCACTCCCGACCACGTCGCGGTCGGCGCGAGCCCCGAGGCGCACGTGAGCGCGCAGGGCGGCGTCGTCACCATGAACCCGATCTCGGGCACGTTCCGGCATCCCGCGGGCGGAGCGACCGCCGAGACGCTCGGCGAGTTCCTGCGCAGCACCAAGGAGACCGAGGAGCTCTTCATGGTGGTCGACGAGGAGCTCAAGATGATGAGCGCCGTGTGCTCGGACGGCGGCCGCATCACCGGCCCGCACCTCAAGGAGATGTCGCGCCTCACCCACACCGAGTACATGCTGCGCGGGCGCAGCACCCTCGACCCGCGCGACATCCTGCGCGAGACCATGTTCGCGCCGACGGTGACGGGCTCGCCGATGCAGAACGCCTGCACGGTGATCCGCCGTCACGAGCGCACCCCGCGCGGGTACTACTCGGGGGTGGCCGCCCTGTTCACTCCGGTCGCCGGGGCGCCGGTCGCCGGGGCCGGAGCGCCGACCCACGATCTCGACGCGCCGATCCTCATCCGTACCGCCTACCTCGAAGGCGGGCGGTTGCGCGTTCCGGTCGGCGCGACCCTCGTGCGGCACTCCGATCCCGCCGGCGAGGTCGGCGAGACGCACGGCAAAGCTGCGGGTGTCCTGGGCGCGATCGGGGCGATCGAACGGGATGCCGCCGTGGCATCCGCCGATGACGCCGACCCCGACGCGCCCGCCGCACCACGGCGCGTGCTGG
>JAUHVN010000359.1 GCA_030425055.1 Actinomycetes bacterium
GGAACCGCACCCACCGCAGCCGGCTCCACCGTGGTCAGCGCAGACCCTGCTCGAGCGCAGAGAGCAGGTAGGCACCGTATCCGCTCTTCAGCAGCGGCTCGGCGCGCGCGCGCAGCTCGTCATCGGTGAGGAAGCCCATGCGCCACGCGACCTCCTCAGGGCAGCCGATCGACAGCCCCTGGCGCTTCTGGACGGTACGGATGAATTCGGTCGCCTCGCTGAGCGAATCGAATGTGCCGGTGTCGAGCCACGCGGTACCCCGCGGCAGGATCTCGACCTTGAGATCTCCGCGCTGAAGATACGCCTTGTTGACGTCGGTGATCTCGAGCTCGCCGCGCGGCGACGGCGTGAGCGACTTGGCGATCTCGACCACGTCGTTGTCGTAGAAGTAGAGCCCGGGCACCGCGTAGTGACTGCGCGGCGCCGCCGGCTTCTCCTCGAATGACACCACACGTCCGTCGGCGTCGAATTCCACGACGCCGTACGCCGTGGGATCGTCGACCCAGTAGCCGAAGACGACGCCGCCGGAGAGGTCGTTGTACTGCCGCAGGCGCGTGCCGAGCCCCGGACCGTAGAAGATGTTGTCGCCCAGCACGAGCGCGACCGTCTCGGAGCCGATGTGCTGCTCGCCGAGGATGAATGCCTGGGCCAGGCCGTCAGGCGACGGCTGGGTCTTGTAGGTGATGCTGATGCCGAACTGCGAGCCGTCGCCCAGCAGCCGCTGGAACTGGTCGGAGTCGTGCGGCGTCGTGATGACGAGCACGTCGCGGATGCCGGCCAGCAGCAGCGTCGACAGGGGGTAGTAGACCATGGGCTTGTCGTAGACGGGCACGAGCTGCTTGGACGTGCCGAGGGTGATCGGGTGCAGACGGGAACCCGTGCCACCCGCGAGAATGACTCCGCGCATGGCTACCAGTCTCGCCGATCGCCCCGGTCGGGCAAAACCACTGCGGCCGGAACGGAAACGCGGCGCTCTCGCCATAGACTCCGTGAGTGCCCGGAAACGCGCGCTCCATCCCCTCGCCCGTCGAGCCTTCGCCACTCGATCGCGCCCTCGCCGACTTCGGTGCGCTCAACCGCGAGCTCTCCGCGCGATGCTCGGCGCTCGCGCGCGAGAACGAGGAGCTGCGTGCGCTGCTCTCACGGCGGCCGTACCGCCTTCTCGCGCGCGTCCTGCAGGCGCTCGGACGATGAACGCGCAGGACCTCGCCGCCACCACGACGGTGCTGGCGTATCCGCACTATCCCGACAACCCGTGGCAGCGGGTCGTCTACTCCGCGTTCTCCTCGGCAAGAGGCCGTGTGGTCCCCCTCGAGAGCATCGGAGACCTCGCCGAGGCATCAGCCGCCGTCCAACGGGAGGGCGGCCGCTGCGTGCTGCACCTGAACTGGACGGCGCCCATCTCGCAGGCATCCCCGTCGATCGCGGACTCGGCGCGTACGGTGGCCGACGCGATCGACGGGATCCGGGCGTTCGTCGCAGACGGGGGCCGGCTCGTGTGGAGCATCCACAACGTCCTCCCTCACGAGCTGCACCACTTCGCGCCCGAGGCCATCCTCTGCCGCGCGCTCGCGCAGGCCGCGGATGCGATCGTGATCATGAACCCGGCGACCCCGGAGCTCATGGCGCCGTTCTGCGCGCTCGACCCCGCCCGCACGGTGACGATCGAGCATCCGAGCTACATCGGCGAGTTCGCCGACACGACCACGCGCGCCGAGGCGCGCGAACGGCTGGGGATCGCCGACGACGTCGTTGCGACCCTCTTCTTCGGCCTCATCCGCCCTTACAAGGGCCTCGAGTCGCTCGTCGACGCCTTCGACGCACTCGACGACCCTCGCCGCCGGCTGCTCGTCGCGGGGCAGACCGGCCCCGGCTACACCGCGGAGGAGGTCGAGAGGATGCTGCGACCTCGGCCGTGGCTGACACGGCATCCCGGCCGCGTGCCCGACGACGAGGTGCAGGTGTGGTTCGCGGCGGCCGATCTCGCGGTGCTCCCCTATCGACGCGGCCTCAACATGAGCGTGCTGCTCCTGGCGGCCTCATTCGGGACCCCCGCGATCATCCGTGGCATCCCCGGCACCCAGTACCTCGAGGGCGAACCGTGGATCGCACGCATCGACGGCGACGAATCGCAGTTCCCGGCATCGCTGCGGAGCGCACAGGATGCGCTCCTCGCCCGACCGAACGCACCCGCAGCGGCGCGCGCCTACGCGCAGGCCCGACACCCGGACCTCATCTCGCGGCGATACCTGGAACTCTTCCGGGGTCAGTGAAGGCGCAGACAGCCCGACTACGCTGGAGGGATGCGCAAGCTGCTCGTCACCGGCGGCGCCGGGTTCATCGGCTCCAACTTCGTCCACCACGTGATCGACCACACCGACGACCACGTCACCGTGCTCGACAAACTCACCTACGCGGGCAACCTCGCCTCGCTCGAAGGCCTACCGGCCGACCGATTCCGGTTCGTCCAGGGCGACATCTGTGACCAGGACGCCGTCACCGAGCACCTGCCCGGACACGACGCCGTCGTGCACTTCGCCGCCGAGTCGCATGTCGATCGGTCGATCAGCGGACCCGACGCCTTCGTCCACACCAACTGCGACGGCACCAACGTGATGTGCGACGTGGCCCGCCAGCTCGAGGTCGACAGGTTCCTCCACGTGTCGACCGACGAGGTCTACGGCTCGGTCGAGGAGGGCTCCTCGGTGGAGACCGACGGGCTCGATCCCCGGTCTCCCTACTCGGCCTCGAAGGCCGGGTCCGACCTCATCGCGTTGAGCTACTTCACGACCTACGACCTGCCGGTCATCGTCACTCGGGCCTCGAACAACTACGGGCCGTACCAGTTCCCCGAGAAGGTCATCCCGCTCTTCACCACGAACCTGCTCGACGGCAAGCAGGTCCCGCTGTACGGCGACGGGCTCAACGTGCGTGACTGGATCCACGTCGAGGACCACAACATCGCCGCCCACCTCGTGCTCG
>JAUHVN010000360.1 GCA_030425055.1 Actinomycetes bacterium
GAGGGTAACCCACTCGTCCTCGAAAACGACGCTCATGTGTACTGCCCTGCTTTCTCTGCGAGTGCCCACACCCGGCACCGTGTGCGCCTCCCTGGGGGCTTCACGGTCCCGGTGGACACCACACGCCCGTCTTCCTCCAACTCGTGGCGTGCGGTGCGGACACGGGACGGGGAGAACCGGCCCTTGAGGTAGCCGGCGAGTTCCTCGTCCGTAAGTGGGAGCAACGCGTCATCGAGGATGGCGAGGACTGCCGCTTGTGATGCGGCTACGCTCCCCTGGGTTGCGTCCGCCGCAAGATGGGACTCGGTCGGGTCGGTTGCACGGGCGCGGGGTGAGTCCGGCCACACAGTCTGCGGGGTCACGACTCTGCCCCCTTGCGGTCGGCGGCGAGTCTTGCGGCGTCCGGGTGGAGACCCTTGGTGAGAATCTTCCGTGCCGCCCGGTATGCCTCGACGACGCCCTGGCCGTAGTCGCTGATGACGTTCTGGTACATCGGGAGCGACAGGCAGTAGTCGATCCACAGCAGCAGCTCGTCAGCGTGCTTCTCTGCGTCGGTGCGTTCGGTGGGAGGACGCCACCCGGCAGCGACCACGGCTTCCACGGTGCGACCAATCAGCGGCCCCATGTTCTGCCCGAGCATCCGGGCTTGGAGTGCGGGCGGGAAGTTGGAGGCGTTGACGAGAACCGGGCCGACGACGATCCGAAGCGCCTCGCGTGCCAGGTCTTCGCGTTCACTGCTCATCGGGAACCTCCTTTGGGCATGTTGAAGTAGTGCTCGCAAGGCGATCTGTCTGGGCCTTCGCCGTTGAGCGCGGGGTGTCTAACGCCCTTCAGAATCGGGTTATCGGGGTCGTCGTCGCGCGCCCACTGAGTCTCGATGATCGGCTCCCCAAACTCGCCGCCCAGGTCCGTTAGCGATGAGTAGACGAACCCGTGATCGCCCATGATCGACAGGCGTTCCTCGTACTCACCGCAGGTGATCCGCTCCCAACGTTCACTGCTCATCGCAGACCTCCCAGGGTCCAGCGGGGCGACGGTGCGCGAGCATGATGGACGGATGCCCGCGACGGTGCTGGCGCTCGATGTGCTCCCGGTTCCGGCTAACGAGATGCGCGCGGTCAGCGCTTCCGTACTGCCCCGGAACCGCGTCGGGGCTGATTAGCCCCCACTCCCACTGGCCCGGTTCGGTGGGTAGGTGTCGTCTACCCGAAGCGGCAACGATCGCGGCGGCGATCTCAACGTCAATTGGGTCGAGCGGCGAGGAGACGTAGGGCGCGAGTAGCGGCGCGATCACCGATCGCAGTGCTTCTACTTCTTCTTCGCTGGGTGGTGCGGTCAGGCGGTCAACCTTCGCCTCAGCGCGCTCGACGCGGACCCAGGCGGTCTCCAAGTCCTCGCGGGCAAGGTCTCGCTCGTGGGTCAGGCGGTCAACCACAGCCAACAGGTCACGAGTAGCGGCGGCCAGCCAGTCCTCCGTGTCGGTAGTCCCAGCTCTGAGGTCGCCAGCCCACTGGTCGTATCGGGCTAGCGCTTCTCGGGCTGCTGTGACGGCGGGTAGCGTCTCGGTCACGACAGCACCGCCTTCTGGCGGGCGGCACTCAACCGGTCCGCGGCAGCTTCACGCTCCGCGTCGGTCATCGGTCGGCGGGTGCGACGGAACCCCTTCAACGGGTCGAACAATCCCGAGGGAACCTTGAAATGCCCCCCGGTGTCGTCGCCGTCGATCTGTGCTACTCGTGCGTCTTTCCGCAAACGGCGGACATGGACCAGGTTGTTGGACCAGATGTACACGAACGGTTCGTCACGTCCACTAGTAACCGTCGTTTCCTGCTCGCTTCGGGCGGTCACGGCTTCACCTCCACGGCATCCCACGACTCCACCGGGGGTGCTTCGTCGGGTTCGTCGTCGAGGCGGGTGACCTCAACCTCGTCCAACCCCTTGATGTGCTGCACCTTCTGCTCATCCGCCTCCAACGCACGCCCCAGGTCGGTCGACTTCGGCAGGTACTTCGCCAACGCCCGAACGGCGGTCTTCTTCGCCATCTCGTCCGGATGCGACCCCCACGGGGTCTTCTGCCAATACGTCGGCCGGCGCGCCTCCACCTGCTCCGTCGTCAGATACGCCCACGTGGTGCCGCCCTGCCGCATCCTCGCGGTCGCGACAACCCCGACCATGGGCCGCTTCTCCTCGAAGTCCTTCGGGGTCCAGTCGTAGAACAGGCCACGTTCCGCGTTCGCCCCGTAAGACCAGTCGTCCCCGTCACGGACGATGAACGCTTGCACGTTCGTCACGAACTCACTGCGAAGCGCGAGCTTGATCAGACCCTGGAACCCAAGGATCGGGAGGCAGATCATCTGCCCCTTCTCGCGCCGGGGCGTTAGCCAGAGCTCTCCTAGCCCCGGTCCGATCTCAAGCCGCAGTTGAGCGGCGAGCATGACGCCGCCCAGGAGAGTGCGCGGATCGGCCTGCATCAGGTCGTTCGACTTGGACACCTCGGATATGACGGCCCGCACGAATGCATCGGCATTCATGGCGCCGGCCAATTGGCGCTCGATCGCTGGACGCTGGGCCTCAATGAGGTCGCGCATCGTAGGCTTCGACTTCGCCGTCGCGGCTGCAACGCTGAGATCCGTGCTCATGCCACCTTCTCCATGATTCGCGCGTACTTGACATCGCTGATCTGCTTCAGATCGCCGCCGTGCAACGCGACAGCAGAACGGCCCTGGTTGCACGCTCTGCACTGCCGGGTGCCGAGTCTGAGCGCGGACCTGATCAGATTCGGATGAGCGAGTGGGTGCCCGAGCGGGCAGTGGGTCTTCCGAGACGAGTAGTGGTTCCCGTGCCTCACGGTGTCTCGCTTGTTCTCGGACGAGCTGTCCCACCGAAGGTTGGTGAGTCTGTTGTTTGCGGGATCGCCGTCGTTGTGGCAGCCCTCCATGCCGTCCGGGCAAGGACCGACGAATGCCGCGAGCACGAG
>JAUHVN010000361.1 GCA_030425055.1 Actinomycetes bacterium
CGCCGACCATCGCGTGACGGTGCGCGAGGTGCTCGACGACGGTGCGATCGTCGAGGAGTTCGCCGTCGATGAGCACACGTGGTCGACGCTTCCGGTCGCGCTGACGCCCGCCGCACCGCCGCGGGCGGCGACGCAGCAGACCGCGATCGACGCGTGGGCCGATTCGCTCATCGCCGCCGATCCGAAGCTGCCCTTCGACCCGGCGACCGACATCCTGCGCCGACGGCCCCCTCGCACCGGTTCCGGTGCGCTCGCGGCGGCGTCCCACGGTGACGACGTCGATGCGATCGTGCGGTCGATCGTCGACCTCGATCGCAGCTACCTCGCCGTGCAGGGTCCCCCCGGCACGGGCAAGACCTACGTCGGGTCGCACGTCATCGCGCGGCTCGTCCACGAGCACGGCTATCGCATCGGCGTGGTGGCGCAGTCGCACGCGGTCGTCGAGAACATGCTCGACCGGGTCATCGCGGCGGGCGTGCCCGCGGCGCGCGTCGGCAAGGCTCCCAAGAATCCGGATGCCGCAGGCATCCCGTACACGCCGTTCCCGAAGAACGGCATGGCGGCGTTCCTCGACGAGTACCGCGACGGGGCGGTCGTCGGCGGCACCGCGTGGGACTTCAGCAACGAGCGCCGCGTCGCGCGGGGCGGTCTCGACCTGCTGGTCATCGACGAGGCCGGCCAGTTCTCGCTGGCCTCGACGATCGCGGTGGCGCAGGCATCGACCCGCCTGCTGCTGCTGGGCGACCCGCAGCAGCTGCCGCAGGTCAGCCAGGGCACGCATCCCGAGCCGGTCGACGCGTCGGCGCTGGGCTGGGTCATCGACGGCGCCGACGTCATCCCGCCCGAGTACGGGTACTTCCTCGCGCGCACGTGGCGCATGCACCCCGAGGTCGCGGGCGCGGTGTCGCGACTGTCATACGGCGGGCAGCTCGCGGCGCACCCGTCGACGGCGCAGCGCACGCTCGACGGCGTCGAGCCGGGCCTCCACGCCGTGCCCGTGCGTCATCGCGGCAACGCGACGCAGTCCCTCGAAGAGGCGGCCGCGATCGTCGAGATCGTGCGCGACCTCGTCGGGCGCACGTGGACGACGGTCGCGACCGACGACGAGGGTGTGTCGCGCACCCTCGACCCACGACCGCTCGAGCCTGCCGACCTCATCGTCGTGACTCCCTACAACGCGCAGCAGGTCGCGGTGGAGGAGGCGCTCGCCGCTGCCGGGTTCGAGGCGGTGCCCGTGGGCACCGTCGACCGCTTCCAAGGTCAGGAGGCGGCCGTCGCGATCGTGTCGCTCGCGGCGTCGTCGGGGCGCGACGCACCGCGCGGGCTCGAGTTCCTGCTGCTGCGCAACCGCCTCAACGTCGCGATCTCGCGGGCGATGCACGCCGCCTACCTCGTGCACTCGCCCGGGCTGCTCGACGACCTGCCCTACACGCCCGAGGGAGTCGCACGGCTCAGCGGGTTCGCGCGACTCATCGGCCGGGGGTGATCGTCCTCCGCGCATCCGGTGCCCGCGCGTAGACTCGCGGCATCCGAACGGAGGCGCCCATGGCCGACGACGCACCCCGCCAGTTCGAGATCGACCTGCCGCCCGACGTGATCCCCGGGTCGTACGCCGACTTCGCCAATGTGTGGCACACCCCGACGGTGTTCGTGATGGACTTCCTGACGCTGGCGCAGCCGCCGCGCGAGCAGACCGACCCCGAGTCCGGGGAGCGGCGCACCATCGTGCCGGCGCGCGTCGTGAGCCGCATCCGCATCCCTCCCGAGCAGGTGTTCGAGCTGGCCAAGGCGCTCACCCAGCAGCTCGAGTTCTGGGAGCAGGAGACCGGCCGCCGCGCGCCGTCCGGGCCGGTGCTCGACGACGAGACCTAGACGGCTCGTCCGCGCCTGTCAACCCCGTCCGGCTCACGGGCGCACCGACGTAGCCTGGCTGAGCGCCAACGCGCACAGGCGCGGCATCCGTTCGGCGAGGGGCGGATGCCGCGCCGCATTCGTTCCACGCTGTATCACCGCGCGGCCGCTGCGCTCTTCTCGGGGGAAGGGAGAGCGCCATGACCACTCTTGCCCCCGTGACCGTCGCACCGGCCTTCGCTCCTGCGCCCGCTTCGGCGGCGACCACGACGGCGACGCCGCCGATCCCCAAGCGCCGCCGCGGGCTCGCGTTCTGGATCGCGCGCTACCTTCCCGCCGAGATCGTCGGGACCGCCGCGATGATCCTGGCCGGCTTCGGCATCACGGCGTGGACGACGAACCCCGTCGCGATCGCCGCCGCCGCGCTGGTCGGCGAGATCATCGGGTTCTACGCCGTGCTCGCCGTCACCATCTACACCGAGCAGTCGCACGTCGCCGTCGGGTGGCGCCGTGCGATCGGCCGCACCGGGCTGCTGCTGGTCGCCGAGTTCGGTCCTGCGGAGCTGCTCGACACCCTGCTGATCCGTCCGGCCGCGATGCTGCTCGGAGTGTGGCTGCTGCCCGACCCGATCCTGGGACTCGTGGCGGGCAAGGTGGTCGCCGACGTCGTGTTCTACGCCCTCGCCGCGGGCGCCTTCACCGCCACCGACAAAGCGGGACTCCGCGACCGCCGGTGGGGTCGTCAGCGCCGGCCATGAGCAGCCTGCACGATCGGCGGCGCGCCGAGTGCGCGGCGTTGCTCGAGACACCCGATGCGCGGGCCGCCCTCGCGCTGCATGGCACACCGCTGCTGCTCCTCGACGTCGAGCGGGTCCGCAGCCAGTACCGGCGCCTTCGCGACGCTCTGCCGATGGTGCGATTCCACTACGCGGTCAAGGCGCTGGGTGAAGCGGCCGTCATCGACGCGCTTCACCATGAGGGCTGTGGCTTCGATGTCGCGACGACACCGGAACTGCGGATGCTGCAGGACCGCGGAGTGGCGGCGGATCGCTGCATCCACACCCACCCGGTGAAGACCCCGCGCGAGATCGCCGAGGCGATCGACGCCGGT
>JAUHVN010000362.1 GCA_030425055.1 Actinomycetes bacterium
CGGCCGATTTCGACGACATCATGGAGCGCGACGACGAGCACGACGCCGGTGACCGGGTTGAGCAGCCCGACCATGCCCACGGCGGCCCCGGGGAGGCGGCGCAGCCCGGTGAACCACGCGACGTACGCGATCGCGGTCGCCACCACGATCACGTAGGCGAAGCCGATCAGCGCCGGACCGTCGAGCGCGGGCGGTGCGCCCTCGACGAGGATCGCGGCCGGCAGCACGACGAGCGAGCCGGCCACCAGCTGCCACCCGGTCATGGTGAGCGGCGGCACGTCCTTGCCCCAGCGCGCGGTGAGCACGAAGCCGAGCGACGACGCCAGCATCGCGCCGATCGAGGCGATGACGCCCCACACGTCCACGGCGCCGGTCGCCGGCTCCATCATGACGACGACGCCCAGGATCCCGACGGCTGCTCCCCCGACGGCGACCAGCCGCGGGCGCTGACGCAGCAGCATCCAGCTCAGGAGCATGAGCGCTGCCGCCGAGGTCGACATGAGGGTCGCGGCGAGGCTCGAGTCCAGCCGTTGCGCCGCGATGTACACGAGAACGTTGAGCCCGCCGACGGTGAGGGTTCCGGTCACGAGCGACTTCCACCACCACGAACCGGTCGGCAGTCGCCGCACGATCAGCAGCACGAGGATGCCGGCGGGCAGCGAGCGGATGAGCGCCCCCCACAGCGCGGCGTCGGGCGGCAGCAGGTGACGGGTGACGACGTAGGTGCTGCCCCACGTGATCGGCGCGATCGCTGTGATCGCGATCCATCGCAGCCATTTAGCTTCCATGGAAGACAATATAGCTTCCACGGAAGGTAATGTCGAGTCATGCCTTCGGATGAACCGCACCTCGACCGCATCGACCGCCTCCGCGAGCAGTGGGCGGCCGTCCGTCCCGGCCTCGACACGAGCCCGCAGGACGTCATCGCGCGGCTGCACCGGCTCGCGAATGCGCTCACCTCCGAGCTGGTGGCCGTCTACGCGGAGTTCGACCTCACCGAGGCCGAGTTCGACCTGCTCGCGTCGCTGCGCCGATCGAGCAGGACAGGCGAGCTGCCGGCGGGCGAGCTCGCCGCGCACACGATGGTGACCACCGGCGGGCTCACCAAGCGCGTCGACCGCCTCGTCGCCCGCGGACTCGTCGAGCGCGCGGCCGCCGACGACGATGCTCGGCGCCGGCTCGTGCGGCTCACACCTGCCGGCGTCGAGCTGATCGACACAGCGTTCACCGCGCACATGGCCAACGAGCGGCGCCTGCTCGACGAGCTCGGTCCCGCGGATGCCGCTGCCCTCGAGCCGATCCTCCGTCGCTGGCTTGCCCGGTTCGAGCATCCGATTGACGGGTGATTGACGGGTGATGCGTGATGCGTGATGCTTGATGCATGCGCACCACCGTGACGATAGACGACGACGTGCTCGCCGCAGCCAAGCAGTTCGCCGACGCTCGGGGGATCACTCTCGGCGAGGCGCTCTCGCAGCTCGCGCGGGCGACCCTGACCGAGCGCCGTCGCTTCGGAACGAGGAACGGCATCGTGCTGCTGCCGGCGCCCCCGACCGCCGGCCGCCCGACGACGGAGGACGTGAACGCACTGCGGGACGACGCTCCGTGACCAGCCACCTGCTCGACGTCAACGTCGTGGTCGCGTTGATCGATCCGCTTCATGTGCACCATGAACGCGCTCATCGCTGGTTCGCTTCGCGCGGCGACGATCCGTGGCACACCTGCCCGATCGTGCAGAACGGGGTCGTCCGTGTGGTCAGCCACCCGCGCTATCCGAACCACCAGCCGGCGCCGATCGTGATGGCGAGCCTGGCGAGCCTGGCCGCGCGCGACGGCCACGTCTTCCTCCCCGATTCGGTGAGCCTGCTCGACAGCTCGATCCACACCGAGCGGCTTCTGGCCAGCGCCCAGGTGACCGACACCTACCTGCTGCATCTCGCGGCATCCCACGACGCGCAGCTGGCGACGTTCGATCAGCGCATGGTCACGGCGACGGTGCCGTCGGGGTCGAAGGTGATCTTCCCGATCCCGTGAGGTGCGGCACGGCGGTCAGACGCCGAATGCGCGATCGCAGGCCGACAGGAGATGGTCGAACAGCGCCGAAGTGGGGTCGGCGCGCACGGTATGACCGGCGCCGTCGGGTGGGCCGATGCGGAGGAATCCTCGCGACGGCGAGATCGCGCCGTAGCGGTCGCCGCGCGCATCGCGGATGAGCAGCTCGGTCCACGGCTCGGGCGCGCCGTCGGCGACAGCGGCGTCGAGGTGCCGGGCGAGCTGCGCGCTCGGGATCGTCTCGCCGTCGGGATCCGACACCGCCCACGCCGGACCGACGCCGATCCACGCGGCCACCAGCCCCGGTACCTGCTCGGGTGAGACGAAGAGCGCATGCCGCAGTCCCTCGCCGCCGGTGGCCTCGGCGAGGCTCGGCGCATGGACGACGAGCGCGCCGCGCATGCCGGCGTAGACATGCAGCGTCGACGTCCGAGCGGCGCGACGCATCTGCACGGTCAGCACGTGACGGTTCGCCGTGAGTGCCTCGGCGGTCGCCGAACCGAGCTCGGTCACTCGCGAACGGTCGTCGATCCAGCCCGCCGTACGCAGCAGCGCGGCATCGGAGGCGTTGCGGTCCGACCGGGAGAGGCCGCCCAGCGGCGCGCCGATCCGGTACCGGGATGCCGCGGTGCCCAGCATCCGGAGAGCGGCGTCGGACACCAACGGGCCGCGCGACCGGAAGCGCACGGGGTCGAGCTGCCGCAGATCCTCGAGCGGGAAGCCGACCGTCTCGGTCAGCGTCCCCTCGATCGCGGCCTCTCCGACGGACTCCGCCGCGCGCAGCACGTCCGCCGGCGGCGCGGTCGGTCTCAGACGCGCGGCGACCCAGGCGAACACCGGCTCGAACTCACCGGCCTGCGACGGCAGGCAGCTCGCCGACAGATGCACGTGGTGGTGGCCGGTGGCCC
>JAUHVN010000363.1 GCA_030425055.1 Actinomycetes bacterium
GGTGCGGCGGCACTGCTCCTCGACAAGTTCTCGTCGGCAACGCCGGCCGAGATCAAGTCCCGGCTGCTCAACGGCGCCGACTCGTCGAACACCACGCCGACCGCGACCGGCTTCGATGTCACGCCGATCTCGCGCATCGGCGCGGGTGAGGTGCGCGTCGCCCCGGCCGCCGAGGCCGCCGCGTGGTTCGCCGGCCCCGAGGGTGCGGGCAACATCGGGTTCGGCATCCCTTCAGTCACGGGGGTCTACGAGACGACCGTCGAAGCATCGATCACCAACACGTCGAACAAGAACCAGAAGTATTCGTTCGACGTGTCGTTCCGCGATCCTGCCGACGAGGCATCGGGCGCCGTCTCGCTGCGCGTGACGCCGTCGGGTGGTGTCGTGCCCAAGGGGAAGACGCAGAAGGTGAAGGTGCACCTCAAGATCGACGGTTCCAAGCTCGCCGATTGGCCCTTCGACAATGTCGGATCCAACGGCGACGGTACGACGCTCAACGCGCCGGAGTTCGATGGATGGATCACGGCCACCGGTGCCGGCGACAGCCTGCAGCTCGGTTGGACTGTGCTGCCGCGCAAGGCGGCCGAGGTCACCGCGCCCGATTCGGCGAAGCTCAAGAACGGCGCTGCGTCGGTGCGGATCGCCAACAAGTCGCGGGTGGCGACGGGTCCCGTGGACATCTTCGGTCTGACGGGCACGAGCCCGCAGCAGCCGGCGACGGACGCGGGCAGCCCCGGTAGCAACTCGGTCGTCATCGACCTTGCGGCGACCGGTGTGCGCCAGTCGGGCAGCGCCATCCAGTTCGCCATCGCAACGTACGACCGACGTACGGTGCTGACGTACCCGGCGGAGTTCGACATCTACGTCGACTCGGACAACGACGGCACCGATGACTACGTGCTGTACAACGCCGAGGCCGGCGGGTTCGCCGCGACGGGGCAGTCCATCATCTATGTGGTCGACCTGGCCACGGGTGCAGGAGGGGCCTACTACTACAACATCGGCGGGTTCGACTCGTCGACCCAGGTGTTCACCGCGCCCCTGGCGGCGCTGGGACTGTCCGAGGGTCAGACGTTCGGCTTCAGCGTCTACGCGTTCGACAACTACTTCACCGGCGCCCTGACGGACGCCATCGAAGGCCAGTCGTACACGGTGGGCGCTCCGAAGTACTCGCCCGTAGGGTCGACTGTGCTCGAACCTCGCGAGACCTTCACCCTGCCGGTGAGCGTGGCCGACGTCGAGGGCACCAGTGAGACCGGCCTGCTGCTGCTGTACGGCAGCGCGGCCGAGAACGACTGGGGCACCGTCGTCATCGAGTAGTCGCGATCACGAGGGCCGGGCGGGGGGATGCCTCGCCCGGCCCTCGTGCGTGCGGACCGCGGTCAGGAGATCTCGGTGCGCACCGCGAGCAGCTCGGGGAAGAAGGTCAGCTCGAGCGCACGGCGCAGGAACGGCACGCCGCTCGAACCGCCGGTGCCGGTCTTGAGGCCGATGATCCGCTCCACGGTTTTCAGGTGACGGAAGCGCCAGAGCTGGAAGTTGTCCTCGAGGTCGACGAGTTCCTCGCAGGTCTCATAGGCCGCCCAGTGCGTCGCCGGGTCGGCGTAGATCGCGGTGAAGACGGGCACCAGCTCATCGTGGAACGTCCACGCCTCGGTGACGTCGCGCTCGAGGATCTCGGCGGGGATGGGGTATCCGGCGCGTGCGAGCAGCCGCAGGAACTCGTCGTAGAGGCTCGGCGCCTCCAGCGCGTCGCGCACGAGCGCGTGGGCGGGGGCGTCGGCGGCGAAGACGCGCAGCATCCCGGCGTTCTTGTTGCCGAGGGTGAACTCGACGGCCCGGTACTGCGCCGACTGGAAGCCGCTGGAATTGCCCAGCACGCCGCGGAACTGCACGTACTCGGCCGGGGTCAGGGTCGCGAGCACCGACCACTGCTCGGTGAGCGTCTTCTGGATGTGCTTGACCCGCGCGATGCACTTCAGTGCGGGTGACAGCTGATCCTCGCGCATCAGCCGGCAGGCGGCACCGAGCTCGTGCAGCACGAGCTTCAGCCACAGCTCGGTGGTCTGGTGCTGGATGATGAACAGCAGCTCGTCGTGGTGCTCGGGATCGCTGAGCGGCCGCTGGGCCGACAGCAGCGTGTCGAGGTCGAGATAGCCCCCGTAGCTCATGCGGTCGGCGAAGTCGGTGACGACCGACCCCTCGATGGTGCGGGTGTTGCGTTCGACGCCTTCGCTCATGCGTTCTCCTATGTCAAGTCTTAGGCCGCGAGCGGGAGGCTCGTGGGGTTGTCGATGGGCTGTTGGTCGGCGTGGAGGGCGTTGAAGACGATGCGGGCGAGTCGTCGTTTCAGGCAGCGGAGCGCTTCCGTGGTCGAGTCGCCGTGGTCGACGCGTTTGCGGTAGTAGGCCTGTCCCAGGCTGGGACGCTGCAGCTGGGTGACGGCGATGCGATGCAGCGCGGCGTTGAGTTGCCGATTGCCGGCGCGACTCATCCGGACGCGGCCGCGCGTGTTCCCTGACCAGACTGGGATCGGGGCGACGCCGGCGTTCATCGCGAAGCACGCTTCGGATCGGAAGCGTGTCACGTTCGCCGTTTCGCCGGCGATTTTGGCCGCCGTGAGCGGGCCGCAGCCGGGGATGGCGAGCAGATGTGGGTAGCGGTCGTGCACGAGAGCGGTGATCCGTTTCTGCAGCTCGTCGATGCGGCCGCTGCCGGTGTCGATGTCATCGAGGATGTCGAGTGCCAGCTCGGCGACCAGCCCCGGGCGACCACGCAACCACACCATGACGCGATGGCGTTGCTTGGCGATCGCGAACCCTTTCACCGGGACGTCGAACTCCGGGTCCAGCTCATGCAGATGCCACCGCAGTCGGTTGATCTGCCGGGTCCTCTCCCCGACCAGGTCCTCCCTGCGGTCCACGAGCAGCTTCAACTCGCGGGTCTGGT
>JAUHVN010000364.1 GCA_030425055.1 Actinomycetes bacterium
TTCTCGAAGCGGATCCCGCCGTCTGGCAAGCGACGCGGTCCCGCGTCGCGATCGAAGGCTTCGGAGCGAGACTGCTCGCGCTGCAGGACGCCGACGGGCAGTGGGCCGGCGGGTCGTTCTTCCCGGAGGGCTTCTTCGGCAGCCCCGAGGCCGACGAGCCGGGGCAGCCGTGGGTCGCCACGACGTGGGTGCTCAAGGATCTCCGCGAGTGGGGCGTCGAGGCATCCACCCTCGCGGACACGGCCGAGAAGCTCGACCGCAACAGCCGCTGGGACTACGACGACCTGCCGTACTGGGGTGGCGAGGTCGATGTCTGCATCAACTCGTACACATTGGCGACCGGCGCCTGGCTCGGGGCGGACGTCTCGGCGCTGCGCGACTGGTTCCCCGCACATCGCCTCGACGACGGCGGGTGGAACTGCGAGGCGGAAGAGGGCGACTCGGTGCGCTCGTCGTTCCACTCGACGCTCAACGCGGTGCGAGGGATGCTCGCGTACGAGAAGCTCACCGGCGACGACGGCCTGCGCGAGGCGCGGCACGGCGGCGAGGAGTACCTGCTGTCGCGGCGGCTGATGTACCGCGCCAGCACCGGAGCGCTCGTCGGGGACTTCGTGACGCGTTTCGTCTATCCGAACCGTCACCGGTACAGCGCCCTCGTCGCACTCGATCACTTCCGCGACGTCGCCCTGCACGAGGGCACCGCACCGGATCCGCGGCTCGCCGACGCCATTCGGGTCGTGCGTGACGCCCGCACGGCGGACGGCCGTTGGCTGCAGACGACGCCGCTCGCCGGCCGCACGTGGTTCGACGTCGATGCGGGCGAAGGTGCGCCGTCGCGGTGGCTGACCCTCATCGGCACCCGCGTACTCGATTGGTGGGATGCCGGCGATGCAAGATCCGATACCGCAAGGGGTTGACCGCGCACGACGGTCGGGGTGTGCTTGACAGCGACGCCCGAGGAGGCACCATGCCCGATGTGACGCCGTTCCTGTGGTTCGATGACGACGCCGAGACCGCCATCGGCTTCTACACCGGGTTGATCCCCGACTCGGAGGTGCTGTCGGTCGATCGCTATCCGGATGCCGTTCCCGGCATGGGCGGCAAGGTGATGCACGCGCACTTCCGTCTCGGCGGACGCGACTACTTCGCGATGGACGCCGGACCGCAGTTCCCCTTCACCGAGGCGGTCTCGCTGTACGTCTCCTGCGCCGACCAGGCCGAAGTCGACCGGTACTGGTCGGCGCTCATCGCCGGGGGCGGACAGGAGCAGCCTTGCGGGTGGCTCAAGGATCGCTGGGGGCTGTCGTGGCAGATCATCCCCGACAGACTCGTCGAACTCATCCGCGACCCGGATCCGGAGCGGTCGCACCGCGCGGTCCAGGCGATGCTGCAGATGCACAGGATCGACATCGCGGCCGTCGAGGCGGCGGCGGACTCGACGTGAGACGGCTCGCGGTCGCGCTCGTCGCGCTGCTGCTCCTGACCGGCTGCAGCATCCAGGGATCACGCGAACCGGTGATCAGGTCGGCGGAGCCGACCACCGGCGGAGAGACGCCGCAGGGCGGGATCTGGCGGCCGACGAGTGACCCGGTCGCCCTCGCGAGTGGTCTCGCGATCCCGTGGTCGGTCGTGCCGCTGAGCGGCGGGGGAGCCCTGATCTCCGAACGGGGCAGCGGACGCATCCTGGAGCTGACGGCCGACGGCGGCGTGCGCGAGGCCGGGATCGTCCCCGGCGTCGTCGCCGGGGGAGAAGCGGGCCTGCACGGCATCGCGACCTTCGAGGACGCCGGCACGGCATGGCTGTACGCCTACCACGGGGCCGCGGATGACAACCGCGTGGTCAGGATGCCGCTCACAGGCAGCCCCGGTGACCTCGCGCTCGGAACCGCCCAGACGGTCGTCACCGGCATCCCCCGTGCGCGAAACCACGACGGCGGCCGCATCGTGTTCGGGCCCGACGGGATGCTGTACATCGGCACCGGGGATGCCGGAGTCCCCGACCGCGCGCAGGACGTCGAGTCGTCGGCAGGCAAGATCCTCCGGGTGACGCCGGACGGCGATGCGGCGCCCGACAACCCGTTCGGCAATGCGGTGTTCTCGCTCGGGCATCGCAACGTGCAGGGACTCGGCTTCACGTCCGACGGTCAGCTGTGGGCGAGCGAGTTCGGTCAGAACACCTGGGATGAGCTCAACCGCATCGAGGCGGGCGGCAACTACGGCTGGCCGGCCGTGGAGGGCATCGCCGAACGGGACGGCTTCATCGACCCCGTCATCCAGTGGCCGCCCGCGGAGGCGAGCCCGAGCGGGATTGCGGCGGTCGGCGACACGATCTTCGTGGCGGGCCTTCGCGGGGAGCGGCTCTGGGCGGTGGACGTCGCAGACGCTGCGAGCGTGTCGAGCGATGACTTCTACGTCGGCGAGTACGGACGCCTGCGGGATGCGGTCGCGGTCGGTGAGCGCCTGTGGCTGCTCACCAACAACACCGACGGCCGCGGCGATCCCCGTGAGGGCGATGATCTGCTGCTCCAGGTCGACCTGGCTGCCGGGCGCTGACCGTACCGGCACAGCGACCGCGCCCCGCGCTACGGTGGCGGGGTGAGGAACCGAGCATGACGGTGGGCAGGGGTCAGCGCGTGGTCGGCGAAGCGACGCATCACGTCGAGAACCAGCCGCCGTGGCGTGTGGACGTCGACGAGTACTCCACCAACCGACCCCTGGTCGATGCGGTGACCGCCTTCGGCGCGGACTGGGCCGACCACGAGCTGACCGAGGCCGGCCTGCTGGTCGGCTCGCGCCAGTTCCAGTACGACGCCGAACGGGCGAACACGCGCACGCCGACCCTGCACACGCATGACCGGTGGGGCTATCGCCTCGACGAGGTCGAGTACGACCCCTCGTACCACCGAGTGATCGGCGATGCCCTCGCGCGGGGCGCGCACACGAGC
>JAUHVN010000015.1 GCA_030425055.1 Actinomycetes bacterium
CAGTGCGCGGCGGCGGGTGGCGGCATCTGCCCCCAGCTCGTCGCGCTCCTCGTCGCTGATCGGCACGATGTCGATCGAGACGCTCTTGCCCGCGAGCACCTTCGAGCGGAACGGCTCGGGCCAGCCGCCGGGCAGATCGCCGAGCTCGCCCGCCATGAACCCGACGACCGAGTCGGGGATGTCGTAGTTCTGCGGGTTCGCCTCGAAGTCGGCGGGGTCGGCGTCGGCGGCGACGAGTGCGAGTGCGAGGTCGCCGACGACCTTCGACGACGGCGTCACCTTCGGGATGCGGCCGAGGATGCGGTCGGCGGCCGCGTACATGTCCTCGATCTTCTCGAAGCGGTCGGCGAGGCCGAGCGCGATGGCCTGCTGGCGCAGGTTCGACAGCTGACCGCCCGGGATCTCGTGGTGGTACACGCGGCCCGTGGGTCCCGGCAGACCCGACTCGAAGGGCCGGTACAGGTGGCGCACGGCCTCCCAGTAGGGCTCGAGGTCGGCGACGGCCTGCAGGTCGATGCCGGTGTCGCGATCGGTGTGCGCGAGGGCGGCGACCAGCGCCGAGAGCGAGGGCTGGCTGGTGGTGCCCGACATCGGCGCGGCCGCCGCGTCGACGGCATCCGCCCCCGCCGCACTCGCGGCGAGCAGGGTCGCGAGCTGTCCCCCGGCGGTGTCGTGCGTGTGCACGTGCACCGGCAGATCGAAGCGGTCGCGCAGCGCGCTCACGAGCTTGGCGGCGGCGGCGGGGCGCAGCAGGCCCGCCATGTCCTTGATCGCGAGGACGTGCGCGCCGGCCTCGACGATCTCGTCGGCCAGGCGCAGGTAGTAGTCGAGCGTGTACAGCTTCTCGGCGGGGTCGAGCAGGTCGCTCGTGTAGCACATGGCGACCTCGGCGACCGCGGTGCCGGTCTCGAGCACCGCAGAGATCGCCGGGCGCATCTGCGACACGTCGTTGAGCGCGTCGAAGATGCGGAAGATGTCGACGCCGGTCGACGCGGCCTCGCGCACGAAGGCATCCGTCACCTCGACCGGGCGCGGCGTGTAGCCGACGGTGTTGCGGCCGCGCAGCAGCATCTGGATCGGGATGTTCGGCATGGCCTCGCGCAGCGCCTCGAGGCGCTCCCACGGGTCTTCGGCGAGGAAGCGCAGCGCGACGTCGTACGTCGCCCCGCCCCACGCCTCGACCGACAGCAGCTGCGGCGTCATGCGCGCGAGGTGCGGGCCGATGCGCACGAGGTCGCGCGTGCGCACGCGGGTCGCCAGCAGCGACTGGTGCGCGTCGCGGAAGGTGGTCTCGGTGACCGCGAGGGCGGTCTGCTCGCGCAGCGCACGGGCGAAGCCGGCCGGGCCGAGCTCGCGCAGGCGGTCGAGGCTGCCCGCGGGCACCGGGGCCGCGAGGTCGATCTCGGGCAGCTTGCTGCCGGGCGAGACCATGACCGGCTTCTCGCCGTACGGGCGGTTGACCGTGACGTCGGCGAGCCAGTTCAGCAGCTTGGTCGCGCGGTCGCGCGACGGGTTGCTCGTGAGCAGCTCGGGCCGCTCGTCGATGAACGACGTGCTGATGTCGCCGGCGACGAACGCCGGGTCGTCGAGCACGGCGCGCAGGAACGGGATGTTGGTCGAGACGCCGCGGATGCGGAACTCGGCCAGCGCCCGCTCAGCGCGCGCGACCGCGGCCGGGAAGTCGCGCCCGCGGCACGTCAGCTTCGCGAGCATCGAGTCGAAGTGCGGGCTGATCTGCGAGCCCGCCGCGGTCGTGCCGCCGTCGAGGCGCACACCGCCGCCGCCCGGAGAGCGGTAGGTCGTGATGCGGCCGGTGTCGGGGCGGAAGCCCTGCGACGGGTCCTCGGTGGTGATGCGGCACTGCAGTGCGGCGCCGCGCAGGTGGATCTGGTCCTGCGCGAGGCCCAGGTCGTCGAGGGTGGCGCCGGCGGCGATGCGCATCTGCGACTGCACGAGGTCGACGTCGGTGACCTCCTCGGTCACGGTGTGCTCGACCTGGATGCGCGGGTTCATCTCGATGAAGACGACCTCGCCGGTGCGGGGTCCCGCGGTCTCGAGCAGGAACTCCACGGTGCCCGCGTTGACGTAGCCGATCGACTCGGCGAACGCGACGGCGTGGCGGTGCAGGGCCTCGCGCACGTCGTCGTCGAGGTTCTGCGCCGGGGCGATCTCGATGACCTTCTGGTGGCGGCGCTGCACCGAGCAGTCGCGCTCGAACAGGTGCACGGTGTGGCCCGCGGCATCCGCGAGCACCTGCACCTCGACGTGACGGGGGCGCTGCACGGCCTGCTCGAGGAAGACGCGCGCGTCGCCGAAGGCGCTGCCCGCCTCGCGCATGGCCTCGGCGATCGCCGGGGCGAGCTCCTGCTTGGTCTCGACGCGCCGCATCCCGCGCCCGCCGCCGCCGGCGACGGCCTTGACGAAGATCGGGAAGCCGATGTCGTCGGACTGCGCCACGAGCGCGTCGACGTCGTCGGATGCCTCGGTCGAGCGCAGCACGGGAACCCCGGCCGCGATCGCGTGCTCCTTCGCGGTGACCTTGTTGCCGGCCATCTCGAGCACCTTCGCCGGCGGGCCGATGAAGACGATGCCGTTCGCCGCGGCCTTCTCGGCCAGCTCGGGGTTCTCGGAGAGGAATCCGTAGCCGGGGTAGATCGCGTCGGCGCCTGCCTCTTTGGCGACGCGGATGATCTCGTCGACGTCGAGGTACGCGCGGACCGGATGCCCCTCCTCGCCGATCTGGTACGACTCGTCGGCCTTCTGCCGGTGCAGGGATCCGCGATCCTCGAACGGGAACACCGCGACGGTGCGGGCACCGAGTTCGAAGGCGGCGCGGAACGCCCGGATGGCGATCTCTCCGCGGTTGGCGACCAGAATCTTCGTGAACATGCAGGACCTCGCTGGGCGTCACTGGAGCGGGCTGAGTGTCCTCTCAGCCTAGGGGACGGTAACGTGGTCGCTTGTGCACGTACTCTCAGTGAGCTCGCTCAAGGGCGGTGTCGGCAAGACCACCGTGACGCTCGGACTGGCGTCGGCGGCTTTCGCCAAGGGCGTGCGCACCCTCGTGGTCGATCTCGACCCCCAGTCGGATGTCTCGACCGGCATGGACATCCAGGTCGCCGGTCGCCTCAACATCGCCGACGTGCTCGCCAATCCGCGTGAGAAGGTCGTTCGTCAGGCCATCACCTCGAGCGGCTGGGTGAAGGTGCATCCCGGCACGATCGACGTGCTGATCGGCAGCCCGTCGGCCATCAACTTCGACGGGCCGCACCCGTCGGTGCGCGACGTGTGGAAGCTCGAAGAGGCCCTCGCGACCATCGAGTCCGAGTACGACCTCGTGCTGATCGACTGCGCACCGTCGCTCAACGCCCTCACGCGAACCGCGTGGGCGGCATCCGACCGCGTCATCGTCGTGACCGAACCCGGCCTGTTCTCGGTCGCCGCCGCCGACCGGGCGCTGCGGGCGATCGAAGAGATCCGCCGCGGCCTGTCGCCGCGCCTTCAGCCGCTCGGCATCGTCGTCAACCGCGTGCGCCCGCAGTCGATCGAGCACCAGTTCCGCATCAAGGAGCTGCGCGACATGTTCGGTCCGCTCGTGCTGTCGCCCCAGCTGCCCGAGCGCACGTCGCTGCAGCAGGCCCAGGGCGCCGCCAAGCCGCTGCACATCTGGCCCGGCGATTCGGCTCAGGAGCTCGCGGCCGACTTCGACTCGCTGCTCGATCGCGTCATGCGCACCGGTCGCATCCCCACCCCCGGCGAGGTCCGCGCGTAGCATCCGGCGTCCGGCGCGACCCCGGTTCCGAGGTTGCGGGGCGTTACGCGGTGCGGGCGGCGCGGCGCGCGGCGAGCTCGTCGAGAGCGTCGGGGGCCTGCGGGTCGAACTCGACGAGCGTCGACTCGACCTCGCGCAGCACATTGCCGACGGCGATACCGAAGACGCCCTGACCGCGGCTGATGAGGTCGATGACCTCGTCGTTCGACGTGCACAGGTACACCGAGGCGCCGTCGCTCATGAGGGTGGTTCCGGCGAGATCGCGGATGCCGGCGGCACGCAGCTGCTCGACAGCGGTGCGGATCTGCTGAAGCGAGATGCCGGTGTCGAGCAGGCGCTTGACGAGCTTGAGCACGAGGATGTCGCGGAAGCCGTACAGCCGCTGCGAACCCGAACCGCTGGCACCGCGGACCGTGGGCTCGACGAGCTCGGTGCGGGCCCAGTAGTCGAGCTGGCGGTAGGTGATCCCGGCGGCGCGGGCGGCGACCGCTCCGCGGTATCCGACCTCGTCGTCCATCGCGGGCAGACCGTCGGTGAAGAGGAGATCGGCGACGAACGGCTGCTCGTTCACGGCTTCATGGGCAGTCACTGCCATCCCCCCTCCGGATCCGGTTCTTCCACGCTAGATGAGCCCGGCGCCTCGGGCAACGATATCGGGCTCTGCGGCTCGGCGTGTCGCGCGAACCGGCCCGGCGGCCGCTACGACAGCAGCTTGTCGAGCGCCGTCTGCACGAAGATCGACCGCACCTCGTCGAGCCGTCGCGCGAGCTCGGGCGCGAGCTCGCCGGCGCGGCCCCGTGCCGCGGCATCCGTCCGCCGCAGCAGCGGCGACAGCGCCGACTCGATGAGCGCGACGTCGCGGTCGGCGTTCTGGCGCAGCGCCCGCACGTGCCGCGGCTCGATGCCGTGGCGGTCGAGCGCGACGAGCGCCCGCAGCAGGGCCACCGCCTGCTCGGGGTACGTCTCGGCTCCCGCGAGGATGCCGGTGCTGATCGCGTCGTTGAGCAGCTGCGGCGCCGCACCCGAGGCCGACAGCAGCTCTTCGCGGCGATAGCGGCGCGGCGCCGGCACGATCGACGGGGGCGGGACAGCCACCGGCGTCGCCGGGTCGCGGCCGGCGTCGAGGTCTTCGAGGTACTCGCGGATGACCACGAGCGGCAGGTAGTGGTCGCGCTGCAGCGTGAGCGCGAGACGCAGGCGATCGAGGTCGTCCTGCGAGAACTTGCGGTACCCCGACTCGGTGCGGTGCGGGGTGACGATCCCCTGCACCTCGAGGAACCGCAGTTTGCTCGAGGTGAGCGTGGGGAACTCCGGCGACAGGCGCGCCAGCACCTGGCCGATACTCAGAAGACCCGCGGACGAGGACCGTTCGCGGGCGGATGCCCCCGGCATCAGCCGTCCGCCGCCTGAAGCAGGTCGGCGGGCGAGACGAAGAAGTTCAATCGGAACTTGCCGATGCGCACCTCGGCGCCGTTGCTCAGCGACGCACGGTCGGCGCGCTCGCCGTTGACGTACGTGCCGTTGAGCGACCGCTGATCGACGAGCTCGAACGCGGTGCCGGTGCGGGTGATCTCGGCGTGACGGCGCGACACGGTCACGTCGTCGAAGAAGATGTCGGCTTCTGGATGCCGCCCGACGGTCGTCACGTCGGTGTCGAGAAGGTAGCGGGCGCCCGCGGTCGGTCCCGAGCGCACCAGCAGCAGGGCGGCACCGGTCGGCAGGGCCTCGATCGCGTCGAGCTCGGCCTCGTTCAGGTCGCTGCCGAAGGGGACGAACGAGAGGTCGGAATCGTGACCGAACGTCTGCGTGGTGTCGGTGCCCCGGTCGGAGGCCCCCGGCTCATCGGCTGCGGCGCCGCGGCGGATGTCGTCCGGTTCAGGTCGACCGTTCTCGTCCACGTGGTCCTCCTCTGGCCAGCAAGCCTAGCCGATCGACTGTCTCACGGAACCCTCGGTTTGGTCCCCGATCGTCCCCCTCACGAGGCGGTGCGGCGTCGCTGTGTTTCACTCCGTGACGCACGGGATGCCGCGGGCGACGCATCCGCCTAACGTGACCTCCAACCGTAACCCACCGGATGCCGTCCGACGAACGAGGAGCCGACATGGCCAGCCCGCAGCACCGCCAGCAGCCCGCCGAGGTGCGGGAGCGCCCGGTGTGCATGTGCGTGCACGGTCAGCGGTGCTCGTCCTACGCCCCGGGGCACGCGCTGCACCTCATCCAGGCGCGGCTCGCGCGGGCGACGCCGTCGGAGTGGGCGGACGCCCTCGTCGAGGCATCCGACGCCCGCTCGGGCGTCATCGTGCTGCGCCGGCTCGACGACGACACCGTCGTCACCGTGTGGAACGGCGCGGGCGCCGCGGGCGCGGTCGAGCCGGGGCTGCCGGTCGCGCTGCACGAGCGCTACGACGTGCTCGACGCCGGCGGGCGCCGGTGGAACATTGCGTCGGCCTGGGGCAATGCCGCGCAGCGGCGTTGACGCAGGAGCGACGCAAGGTCGAGTGCGCGCGAAGCGCGTGTATCGAGACCTCCGGGCTGACAAGCCGGGCTGATCAGCCCATCGCCATCATGCTCTCGCGCACCGCCATGCAGGCGTCCATGCACGCCTTGCACGATTCGGCGCACATGCGGCAGACCTCGCTGTGGTCGGCGTGCTCCATGCACTCGTCCATGCAGGTCTGACACATCGCGATGCATGCGTCGAGCATCGACATCATCGACGCCGGGGTCATCCCCTGCATCCGCAGCATCGCCCGCATCATCGTGTTGCACATGTCGGCGCAGTTCATGCACGCCGGACCGCACGACAGCATCTGCATCGAGCACACCGTGCATGCCTGCTCGCACGCCGAGCAGGCATCCATACAGGCTTCCACGAGCGCCATATCCATCGTGTCCATGCCGGGCATCGCCATCATGTCCTTCGACATGGCGCCCATCATCATCGCGTCCATCCCCGTCTCCGTTCCGCTTCCGCGCTCAGGACCGACGGGCAGGACCACCCGCCTGCGGCCATGCTAGACCTCGACTCGGCGTTGCGATACAGCGGGCTTAGGCTCGAAGGGTGACGAACTCCGGCATCCTCCCGCATCGCACCACCCGTCTTGTCGCCGTGCTCGCCGCCGCTCTTCTCGCGGCCGTCGCACTGCTGCTTCCCGCCTCCCCCGCGTTCGCGCACGACGAGCTGATCGGCTCGTCGCCCGCGGCCGACTCGACCGTCGACGAACTGCCCGCCGAGCTGACGCTCACCTTCAGCGGCCTGATCTCCACCGAAGACGGAGCATCCGAAGTCGAGGTGACGGATGCCGCGGGCACATCGCTCACGACAGGAGACCTGTCGGTGCAGGACAACGTGCTCACGCAGCCGCTCGCGGGCACGGCCTCGGGCGCGGTGACCGTGCTGTGGAAGGTCGTCTCCTCCGACGGCCACCCGATCTCGGGCGACTTCGAGTTCACCGTCGACGGTGCCGCGCCGACGCCGAGTCCCACCGAGACGACCGAGCCCACCGAGAGTCCCGAGCCGACGCCCACCGAGACGGTCGAGCCGACTCCGACCGCGACGCCGGTGCCCGCCGGCGGCGACGGTAACGCGTGGTGGCCGTGGGCGCTCGCGATCATCGGCGCGCTCGCCCTTGCGGGTGGCGTGACCTACCTCATGGTGTCGCGCTCGAACCGCGAGAAGGCGCTCGCGCAGTCCAGCGACTACGACCGCGGAGCGACGGCCGGCAGCGGCACCGTCGCGGGCGTCGCCGACGCCGACGGCGCGGGTTCCGAAGCGGGTTCGGGACCGGCATCCGACGGGGGTTCAGGACCCGCCTCCGGCGGATCCGAGCCCGGCACCGGGCGATAGGCTGGGAGTCATGCCTCACTACGACGTCGTCATCCTCGGCGCGGGCCCCGGCGGGTACGTCGCGGCCGTCCGTGCCGCCCAGCTCGGCCAGTCGGTCGCCATCATCGAAGAGAAGTACTGGGGCGGTGTCTGCCTCAACGTCGGCTGCATCCCCTCGAAGGCGCTGCTGAAGAACGCCGACCTCGCCCACCAGGTGCTGCACAAGGCCGATCTGTTCGGCATCTCGGGCGACGTGTCGTTCGACTTCGGCGTCGCGTGGGACCGCAGCCGCAAGGTGGCCGAGACGCACGTCAAGGGCATCCACTACCTGATGAAGAAGAACAAGGTGACCGAGTACGACGGTCGCGGTTCGTTCGTCGATGCGAACACCATCGAGGTGAAGAAGTCGGACGGCGCGACCGAGACCGTCACGTTCGACAACGCGATCATCGCGACCGGCTCGAAGGTGCGGATGCTTCCGGGCGTGACCGCCGGCGGCAACATCGTCACCTACGAGGAGCAGATCCTCGCGCGCGACCTGCCCGGCTCGATCGTCATCGTCGGTGCCGGTGCGATCGGCATGGAGTTCGCGTTCGTCATGACGAACTACGGCGTCAAGGTCACGATCATCGAGTTCCTCGACCGGGCGCTGCCCAACGAGGACGAAGAGGTCTCGAAGGAGATCGCGCGCCAGTACAAGAAGTACGGCGTCGACATCCTCACCTCGACCAAGGTCGAGACCGTCACCGACTCGGGCGACAAGGTCACGGTGACCTACTCCCCCGCCGGCGGCGGCGAGTCGCAGTCGATCGAGGCCGACAAGGTCATGATGTCGATCGGCTTCGCCCCGAACGTCGAGGGCTTCGGTCTCGAGAACACCGGCGTGAAGGTGAGCGACCGCGGCGCGATCGAGATCGACGACCTCATGCGCACGTCGGTGCCGCACATCTACGCGATCGGCGACGTGACCGCGAAGCTGCAGCTGGCCCACGTGGCCGAGGCGCAGGGCGTCGTGGCCGCCGAGACGATCGGCGGAGCCGAGACGATGCCGCTGGGCGACTACCGCATGATGCCGCGCGCGACGTTCTGCTCGCCGCAGGTGGCCTCGTTCGGGCTGACCGAGGCGCAGGCCCGCGAGGCCGGCTACGACGTCAAGGTCGCGAAGTTCCCGTTCTCGGCGAACGGCAAGGCGAACGGCCTGGGCGAGCCCGTCGGCTTCGTCAAGCTGATCGCCGACGGCGAGCACCTCGAGCTGCTGGGCGGGCACCTCATCGGCCCCGACGTGTCGGAGCTGCTGCCCGAGCTCACCCTCGCCCAGAAGTGGGACCTCACCGCCCTCGAGGCGGCCCGCAACGTGCACACCCACCCGACGCTGTCGGAGGCGCTGCAGGAGGGCTTCCACGGCCTCGTCGGTCACATGATCAATCTTTGACGCGACCCGGAGCAATGCCGCGCAGCGGCGTTGATGCGTCGCGGGTCAGATCGCCCTTCGATACACGCGCTGACGCGCGCACTCAGGAACCGTGCCGCGCAGCGGGCGTATCGAGATCTCCCCGGCCTGTCTCAGACCGCGACTGCGCCTGTTCCGTGCGACTGCGCCTCATATGCGGGTAGCAGATGCACGAAAGAGGCGCAGTCGCGCGAGGGGTCGCGCGTGCAGGTCGCTGCGCGAGCGCAGCCCCACCCAGGTCGCTGAGCGAGCGCAGCCGCACCCCAGGTCGCTGAGCGAGCGCAGCGAGACGAAGTGCGCTCAGTACCCCAGCGCGCGCCCGAGCTTCGAGAGGGATGCCGCGGGCCGGCCGCCCACGGCCGCCACGGCATCGGCGGCCGCGGTGAACAGCGCGGCACGCCCGGATGCGTCGTCGGGCGCGGCGGGGCCGAGCTCGAGCTCCCACTCGCGCCACGCACGCTCGATTCCGGTGCGCACATCGATCGCGGTGACATGGTCGTCGACGAACTCGGCGACCAGCACCCCCGCGGCGTCCCGCAGCGCGAACGCCGTGCGGTGGTTGCGAATACGGGCGATGTCGCCGAAGGCGGCATCCGTCACATGCGAGACGGCGGCGCGGACGGCCTCGGGCACGTCCTCGTCCTCAGGACCGAGCGGCCAGCCGAGCTCGACGCGGGCACCGTCGATGCGGGGCCCCTTGATGTGCCAGCCCTCGTCGGGCCCGCCGCGACGGCGGCGCAGCGCGTACCCCGCGTAGCCGAGTGTGAGCTCGGGGGTGTCGAGGTAGCGGGCGTCGAGCTCGCGCAGCTCGCCGTCGTCGACGGACGCGACCCCCGGCATCCCCGACCAGTCGGGCAGCGGGGTGTCGGCGTCGACGTCGAACTTCAGCTCGATCTCGACCGAGCGCACCGGCTCGGTGCCGGATGCCTCAGAGGAGTCGGACGCCACTCAGTCGTCCCGGCCGTCGGGGTTCGGGTTGATGTCCTCGGTCGCCTCGAGGTAGACGAAGCGGTTCTCGGTCGGTCCGTCGTGATCGCCGGTGTGGATCGCCTCGCCGGCGCGCTCGTAGACGAGCTGTCCTTCGCCGTAGGGGACGATGAGCCGGTCTTCGACGCCGTCTTCGAGGGGCAGGACCTGCCCGTCGAGCGGGCCTCCCTGCAGTCGTGCAATGGCCATGTGAACCTCCGAAACAGAGCCTAGTCCGGCTGTGGACACGCGGACGGGAGGCACTGCGGCATCCGGGTATCCTCGATCCGTGAAGCCGTTCGTCCTCCTCGCCACGCGCGCCGAAGACGTCCCGGCCGACGAGGAGTACCAGCTCTTCCTGCGCTACAGCGGACTCGAGCCCGACCAGCTGCGGCGCGTGCGCCTCGAGGCCGGTCCGATGCCCGAGCTCGACCTCGATGAGCTGTCGGGGATCTTCGTCGGCGGTGGTCCGTTCAACGCGTCCGATCCCGCCGAGAAGAAGTCGGCCGTGCAGCACCGGGTCGAGGCCGAGTTCGCCGACCTGCTCGACCGCGTGGTGGCGCGCGATTTCCCGTTCCTGGGCGCCTGCTACGGCGTCGGCACCCTCGGTGCGCACCAGGGCGCCCGCATCGACTCGACCTACCGCGAGCCGATCAGCGTCGTGCCGGTGACGCTGAGCGATGCGGCGGCATCCGACCCGCTGCTGGCCGGGATGCCGCAGACCTTCGGCGCCTTCGTCGGCCACAAAGAGGCGATCTCGCAGCTGCCGCCGTCGGCGACGCTGCTGGCGTCGTCGCCCGGATGCCCGGTGCAGATGTTCCGCGTGGGCGGCAACGTGTACGCGACCCAGTTCCACCCCGAACTCGACGTGGACGGCATCACCACCCGCATCCATGCCTATGCCGACCACGGGTACTTCGCCGCCGACGAGCTCGAGCTGACCCTCGCCGCCGTCCGGGCGGCGCCGGTGGCCCACACCGGCGGCATCCTGCGCCGTTTCGTCGAGCGCTACGCCCGGTAGCCGCCCTCGGCGCGTGCCCAACTCCTGAGATTCGGGCCGCCCATCGCCCGGAATCCACCTGAACGGCGTCGAACCCGCGGAAACTCAGGAGTTCGGCACGTCTCGCTCCGCCGAACTCCTCCAATCGGGACCGCAACCGGCCGAAACCGGCCTCGAACGGCCCCCAACCACCTGGATTGGAGGAGTTAGGCCGGATGCCGCGTGCAGAACTCCACGGATCCACGCCCGACACCGGGCCAAAAGGCCGCTGAGAGGCCCCGCCAGCCCGGATCCGTGGAGTTCTGCACGCGCTGCGCGCGCGACCCCGCTCAGGCCGGGACGGGCGGGGTGTGCCAGATGCGGTCGATGTAGTCGCGCATCGAGCGGTCCGACGAGAAGAAGCCGCAGCGGGCCACGTTGAGGATGGCCGAGCGGGTCCAGGCGTCCTGGTCCTGGTAGGCCGCGTCGACCCGCTCCTGCGCGTCGAGGTACGACGCGTAGTCGGCGAGCACCATGAACCGGTCGTCGTACAGCAGGTTCGACATGATCGGCTCGAACACGCTGCGGTCGCCGCCCGAGAAGGCGCCCGACGCGATGAGGTCCATCGCGCGGCGCAGGTCGTCGTTCTCGCGGTAGAACTCCGCCGGCCGGTAGCCGCGCGCCCACAGCGCCTCGACCTCGGGCTCGGTCTGGCCGAACAGGAAGAAGTTGTCGTCGCCGACCAGCTCGCGGATCTCGACGTTCGCCCCGTCGTCGGTGCCGATCGTGAGCGCGCCATTGAGGGCGAACTTCATGTTGCCGGTACCGGATGCCTCCTTGCCGGCGAGCGAGATCTGCTCCGACAGGTCGGCGGCCGGGATGACCCGCTCGGCGAGGGTGACGTTGTAGTTCGGCGGGAACAGCACCTTCAGCCGCCCCTCGAGCGCCGGGTCGGCATTGACGACGGATCCGACCGAGTTGATGAGGTGGATGATGCGCTTGGCCATGTCGTAGCCGGGCGCCGCCTTGGCTCCGAAGATGAAGGTGCGCGGGGTGATGTCGGATGCCGCGACCCGCCCCGACGCGACCCGCTCGTACAGGGTCACGATGTGCAGCACCTTCAGCATCTGCCGCTTGTACTCGTGCAGCCGCTTGACCATGACGTCGAGCAGATGGCCGTCGCTGACCTCGAACCGGTCGCGGGTCCACAGCACCTCGCTGAGCCGCCGCTTGTTGGCGGCCTTGACCTCGGCGAACCGGGCGCGGAACTCGGGGTCCTCCGCGTGGGCCTCCAGGCCCCGCAGCCGCTCGAGGTCGACCGTCCACCCGGCGCCCAGCGCCTCGGTGATGAGGTCGGCCAGCGCGGGGTTGGCGAGGCGGATGAAGCGCCTCGGAGTGACGCCGTTGGTGACGTTCGTGAACTTGTCGGGATAGAACTCGTTGAAGTCCGGCAGCACCTTGTCGCGCAGCAGCTGCGAGTGCAGCTCGGCGACGCCGTTGACCTTGGCGCCCGCGACCGTCGCGAGGTAGGCCATGCGCACCGACCGCTGCGGGAACTCCGAGATGATCGACATGTTGCGGATGCGCATCTCGTCGTCGCCGAACTTCTCGCGCACCTCGAGCAGGAACTCGTCGTTGATGCGGTAGATGATCTCGAGGTGGCGGGGCAGCAGGCGGCCGAGCAGGTCGACCGACCACACCTCGAGCGCCTCGGGCAGCAGGGTGTGACAGGTGTACGCGAAGCACTGCTGGGTGATCGCCCATGCGGCATCCCATTCGAGTCCGCGCTCGTCGACGAGGATGCGCATGAACTCGGGCACCGCGATGACCGGATGCGTGTCGTTGAGCTGGAAGATGACCCGCTCGGGCAGCCGCTCGAGCTCGAAGCCCTCGGGCAGCACGTTGTCGAGGAAGTCGCGGATGGATGCCGCGCAGAAGAAGTACTGCTGCTGAAGCCGCAGCTCCTTGCCCTGGGGGGTGGAGTCCTCGGGGTAGAGCACCTTCGAGATGTTCTCGGCGAAGACCTGGGCGCGCACCGCCTCTTGGTAGTCGCCCGAGTTGAACTCGCGCAGGTCGAACGAGCTGGTGGCGCCGGCGCTCCACAGCCGCAGGGTGTTGACGCGGCCGTTGTGGTAGCCGGGCACCATGTAGTTGTAGGGCACGGCGAGCACGCTCCAACTGGGGATCCAGCGGCTGCGGGTGACTCCCCCGTCGTCGTAGGTCTCGGTGTATCCGCCGAACGAGATCGTCTGAGCGGCCTCGGGGTGCGGGAACTCCCACGGGTTGCCGTACGAGAGCCAGGCGTCCGGCTGCTCGACCTGCTGGCCGTCGACGAACGTCTGTCGGAAGATGCCGAACTCGTAGCGGATGCCGTACCCGATGTTGGGCACGCTCATCGTGGCGAGCGAGTCGATGAAGCACGCGGCGAGCCGGCCGAGGCCGCCGTTGCCGAGACCGGGCTCGACCTCTTCGGCGCGGAGGGCGTCGATGTCGATGCCGCACTGGGCCATCGCGTCGGTCGCGACCTCGGTGAGGCGCGACGCAAGCAGGTTGTTGTCGAGCTGGCGGCCCAGCAGGTACTCGGCCGAGAGGTAGCAGACGCCCTTGGCCTGCGTGTCGCGCTGGCGCTTCTGGTCTTCGAGCCACCGCGCCATGAGGTAGTCGCGCACCGTGTAGGCGAGCGCGAAGTACTGGTCGGTGACCGACGACTGCGACAGGGCGACGCCGCGGTCGAAGTTGAGGTTCAGCAGGAACTGCTTGACGAACCCGTCGACCGAGCTCGGCGGCGACGGCACGGGCGCGAGGGCCAGCGGATGCGACGCCGCGAGCGGGCGCGGAGCAGTGGGTTCTTCGGGTGCAAGGGATGCGTCGGGCACGGGTACGAGCGTACCGAGCCGCGAGCACACCTTTTGACCGCGGCGGGCACCCGGAACGAAGGATTTACAAGCGCGTCACGTACGACGGCGGCAGCGGGTCGCGACAATGGTGAGGTGTCGAGCGGACGCCACATCGTCGCCCGGATCGCGATGGCCCTCCTGGTCATCGCGATGCTGGCGGTCGCGCTCGCTCCGCTGGCGGTCGAGGGCTTCGATCCGGTGCGGCGCACTGTGAGCGAGTCGGCAGCCCAACAGACGAGCGGCGCCTGGCTCGGACGTCTCGGCCTTTTCCTGTCGGGCCTCGGGGTGCTCGGCGTCACGATCGCGCGGGCCCACGTGTGGCGGATCATCCCGACCATCTCGATCGCGCTGTTCGGCACGTTCTGGATGCTGACCGCCGTCTTCTCAACCGCGTCGTGGCGGGCGGATGCGCCGGTGGATCTCGCCGAGAGCACCACCCATTCCGTTTTCGCCTCGGCGATGGCCGTGATCGTCGTCGGCAGCCTCGTGTTGGGCCTCCGGCCGGCGACCGACGGCTACCCGACACTGATGTGGCGTGCCGTCACGCTGCTCTTCGCGGCCGCAGCGACGTTCCTCCCACTCGGAGCGGCCCTGGCGCCCGATATCGGCGGTCTCCTGCAGCGCCTGATGTTCCTCGTCGCCTACGTCTGGTTCCTCGGTGAGGCCATCCTGGCGGTGCGCGACCCTCGCGGGCCGTGAGGACTACGCGTCGGGGCGGCCGACCTCGCGGCGGAAGTCCTGCACCGCGACGTCGTCGCCCCCGATGGGCGGCCGCGGGTCGCCCTCGGGGCGGATCGCATCGAGCAGCAGGCTGCGCAACCGCGGCAGCACCATCGCGCGCGCCGGCTCGGGCAGGGTGACGAGCGAGCCGAGCATGGGCGCGATGAACGTGAGGTCGAGGGCTGAGACGTCCTCCCGCAGGGACCCCTCTTCGCGCGCACGCTGCACGTGTGCGAGCACGTTGCTCTCGACCGCCTGATCGGCGGGCACGAGGCGTCGGAAGCGCGCGATCGCCGGGGCCGCCCAGGGGTTGTCGAGGTAGACCTTCGTCGCGCCGTCGATGTAGGTCATCAACGCATCCCAGCCGGTCGGAGCCTCGGCGGCCTCGGCTTCGAAGGCGCGCAGGGCGACCATGAGCCGCTCGCAGAGCGCGATGATGACGGCATCCCGATCTTCGAAGTGACGGTAGAGGGTGCCCACTCCGACGTCGGCCCGTTCGGCGATCAGATGCATCGGCGCCTCGATGCCCTCATCTGCGAAGAGGCGTGACGCCGCATCCAGCAGTTTCTCCCGGTTCGCTACAGCATCCGCTCTCATCATGACCCCCTATAACCCGGACCGAAGTCCAGCGGCCACGATAGCCCGAATCAGCTTTCGGAAGTATTCCTCCGAATGGGCTTCACAAACAGCCGAGCAGGCTCTATGATGCGCGTTAACGGACTTTCTCGTCCGCTGAGCCGAAGGATGGGGCCTCCCGGCTTCGCAGCGCTCTCCGCCGCTGCTGGGGGTTCATGGTGAACCGGCGGCGAGCGCTGCACTCCCCTACGAGTTCGAGCGCTCCTGGGGATTGACCTCCTGGATCCACGAGATCAGGTCGGCGGTCGATCGGGTCTGCATCCAGATGCGTCCTGGACCGGTGAACTCGGCGACGAGCCCCTCGCCGCCGAGGATGGTGGACTTCCAGCTGCCGGCCTTGCGCACGGTGTAGCGGACGGCCTCGTCGAACGCGACCACGTGACCGTTGTCGACGGTCATGGTCTCGCCCGCGGCGAGTTCGGCCGGCACGATCGCGCCGTACGTCGACAGCAGCAGGTCACCCTGTCCTGTGCAGCGCAGCAGCACGAGACCCGCGCCGCTGAAGAAGCCCTTCGCGCCTCCCCACTTCGAGTCGACGTCGACGCCGGGGTCCGAGGCGCTCCACGATCCCGACTGCACCAGCAGCGGCCGGCTGCTGTCGATGGTGACCTTCGCCATGTCGCCCGGCAGCGTCGCCGAGACGCCCACCTGGCCGCCGGTGTCGGAGTGGAAGTCGTTCACGAAGAAGCTCGACCCGCCGAATGTGCGCCGCAGGCCCTTCAGGAACCCGCCGCCCGCCGACGTCTCGATGCGGATGTCGCCGCGCGTCATGGCCATCGCGCCCGCCTCGACGCGTACCGATCCGCCCGGTGGCAGGGTGACGGTTCCCATCGCGAAGGCGGGTCCTGCTGAGATCGTGACGTCCATGACACTCCTTGTCGGCGAGGTGGGTCGGCGACCACGTCTCAGGGGACGGATGCCGCAGAACCCGGATACGTCGACTCTGGCAGACCCGGGTGCTCAGTGGGTGTGCCGGTGGTGCGCGTCGGGATAGTGCTCGTGCGTGTGCGTCACCCGCTCGTGGGCATGCGGATGCTTGTGCCACACGCCCGCGGCGACCGGCTCGTCGTGCTCGTGCTGGTGGTGATCGTCGTGGGTGTGCCAGTGGTCGTGGGTGACCGGCTCGTGCGTATGCTCGTGCTCGTGGCGCTCGGTGAGGTGCAGCCACACGCCGATGGCCATGAGGATGCCGGCGACGACGAGCTGCCAGGTGACGGGCTCGCCCAGCGCGATCGCGAGCACCGCCCCGAAGAACGGGGCGATCGAGTAGTAGGCGCCGGCGCGGGCGGTGCCGACGTGCCGCATCGCGACGATGAACAGCGCGAGGCTCACACCGTAGGCGAAGAAGCCGATCGCGAGCGCCGCCGACACCGACCCGAACGACGGCAGGGTCGCGCCGAGCGCGAAGGCGAGGGCGAGGTTGACCGGCCCGGCCACGAGGCCCTTCACCATCGCGAGCCACGTCGCGTCGTTCAGCGCGATCATGCGGGTGAGGTTGTTGTCGAGGCCCCAGCAGAAGCACGCGGCGAGCACCGCGAGCGCGGGCCACGGATCGCCGAGCTCGGCGCCGTCGGGAATGCTCAGCAGCACCGCTCCGGCGACGATCGCGAGCATCCCGAGCGCGATGCGCCGATCGACGTTCTCGCGGAACACGACCCACGCGAGCACCGCCGTGAAGACCCCCTCGGCGTTGAGCAGCAGGGATGCCCCGGACGCGGGCATGTTCGCGAGCCCGACCATCAGCAGCACGGGCGCGATGATGCCGCCCGTGAGGATCGCGCCTGCGAGCGGCCACAGCTCGCGCCGCTGCAGCCGTACACGCGCGGAGCGACGGACGAGCCGCAGGATGCCGAGCCCGATGCCGGATCCGCAATAGAGCAGACCGGCAAGCAGCCACGGGTTGACGTCGTCGCCGAGCAGGACCTTGGCCAGCGGTGTGCCGGCACCGAAGAGCAGCGCCGCGAGGAGGGCGGCCTGCACGCCGCGGTTCGTCAGGGCGCGACCGAGCATGGTCCCAGTCTCGCATCGAGTCGGCTCTAGCCGAACTGGCCCACCTGCCGGTCGATCGACACCGTGCGGTCGGTGACGACGTCGCCGGTGTGCGCGGTCGTGACCGTCTCGATGAGCACGATCTCGACCTCTTCCTCGGCGATCGGGTTGTGCTGCACGCCGCGCGGGATGACGTAGAACTCCCCCGGCCCGAGCCGCACCTCGCGGTCACCCTCGAGCTGGATGCGCAGATCGCCCGAGATCACGAGGAACATCTCGTCCTCGTTCTCGTGCGCGTGCCACACCAGTTCTCCGAGCAGCCGCGCGACCTTGACGTACTGGTCGTTCACGCGCCCGACGACCCGCGGGGTCCAGTAGTCGGTGACCTGGTCGAGTTCGGCTCTGATCGCGGTCGGGTTCATGTGGGTCGTCCGCTCAGGCGACGGCGTGGAACTCGATGCGGAGCCCTAGGGCGTGGGCGACCTTCGAGATCGTTGCGAAGCTGGGATTGCCGTCACTCGCGAGCGCCTTGTAGAGCCCCTCGCGGCTCATCCCGGTCTTCCGCGCGAGTTCACTCAGGTTGCCGGATCGCGCAATTGTGCCGAGGGCGCGAGCGATCACGGCGGGATCGTCACCGGACTCTTCGAGCACCGCTTCGAGATAGGCGGCGGCATCGGCCGGTGTGCGCAGGTAGTCGGCGGCGTCGAGCAGTGTCACCCTGTGAACTGTAGTTGACTACGGCCGGTTCGGGTAGCGGACTCGACGCCCGCCCCCTCGTTCATCCGTCACTTGCGCACGCCATCCCAGCGTTTCCGCGTACACAGACGACGGATGAACGCACGCAGGAGCGCAACAAGCGGCCCCCACTTACACCACACGGTCGATGGATGCCTCTCCCACCGCGTCCGCGCGGTCGAGCGCCAGCCCGATCTCGGCGAGCACCACGTCGCCGGCGAGCTCGGGGCCGCGTCCGCCCGCGAGCCCGGCCTTCACGGCGCCGAACGTCACCGTGACCGTCGCGGGCAGCACGACCTCGTCGGCCTCGCCGGTGTCGGGATCGACGCCGCTGGGCAGGTCGACCGCGATGACGCGCGGATGCCCCGCGTTCACGGCGGGCAGCAGCGCCTCGACGGCCTGGTGGGCGATGCCGCGCAGTCCTGCGGATCCGCCGATGCCCAGGATGCCGTCGAGCACGAGGTCGTAGGTGGCCGCGGCATCCCGCACCTCGGGCAGGTCGACGGTGCGCGCACCGACCGCGACCGCCGCGCCGAGCCCGGCCGCGTGCACGCGTGACCCCGTCGACAGCACGTCGACCCGGGCGTTCTCGAGGGCGGATGCCGCGAACAGGGCGTCTCCGCCGTTGTCGCCGCTGCCTGCGAGCACGAGCACCGACGCGGGTGGCGCCGACAGGGCGACCGAGCGGATCTCGTCGATGAACTCCTGCACGATCGCCGCGAGCGCGGCCGCGGCGCGCGCCATGAGCGGCTCGCCGGCCTCGAGCAGGGGCCGCTCGGCCTCGCGCACCGTCGCCGCGTTGTAGACCGGAACCGTCTGGGTCATGACTGCTGCTCTTCCTCGTAGGCCTTGAGGCGCGCGGTGCGCAGCTCTTCGGTGGCGATACGCACGCGCTCCTCGGCCTGCTGCACGCGGCGCTCTGCGAAGGTCGCGGGCGGCTCGCGCAGAGCATCCGCCCCCTTGATCGACACGACGATGTAGGCGCTCGCGATGAGCAGCACCTGGCACGACAGGTTGATCCACAGCAGCAGCGCGATGAGCGACGCGAACGTGGTGAACAGCGGGTTGCTGGTGGCGCCCCCGACGAACAGCGACGACAGCTGCTGCAGCACGGTGAGTCCGACCGCGCCGATGAGCGCGCCCGGCCACAGCTGGCGGGCTGTGGGCTTGAGACCCGACAGCATGCGGAACAGCACCGCAATCACCACGGCGTCGAGCACGAACACGACGAGCACGCCGACGGCGCGCGACGAGAATACCGCGAGTCCCGAATCGGACGAGAAGCCGAGCCAGCCGGCCACAATGTCGATGCCGGCGCTCGCGGCCCACGTGATCGCGGCCGTCACCGCGAAGGCGACGCCGATGCCGAGGGCGATCGCGAGGTTGCGCAACAGCACCCAGACGAACAGCACGTCGTCGCTGACCTGGTCGGCGAGCGACCGCAGCGCGAGGCGCAGCGACGTGATGGCTCCGATGGCGGCGCCGACGAGGGCGGCGGCCGAGATGACGCCGGCGACCGTGAAGCCGGCCGGCGCGTCGATGCTGCGGGTGTCGATGATGCCGCCGTCGCCGACGAGTCCCGGAATGGCGGCGCTCACCGCCGAGACGAGCGCGTCCCACGCCTCGGGGTTGCCGGCGAGCCAGAGCGCCGCGAGCGAGAAGCCGAGCAGCACGCCCGCGAAGATGCTGAACAGGGCGCGGTAGGTGATGGCGTCGGCGAGCTGGGCTCCGCGGCGGTCGGCGTAGTGCAGGAATGCCCGCACGATGCGCAGCGACAGCGCCCACGCCGTGACCGCCTTGACGATGCCGCCGATGCGCTCGCCGAACGAGGGTGTGCCGGATGCCTCCGTCTCACTCTGCGTCATGCCCGTCACGCTACCCAACCCCCGGATGCCGCACCCGACCCCTTGACACCGATGCCTCCGGCGCTCGAGTAGCCGCCTCCCCTGCCCTGGCAGTTGAGTGCGCGTTCTCACACTGGCGGTCGAGTGCCGCCCCTCACACTGGCGATTGAGTAGCCGCCGTAGGCGGCGTACCGAAACCACCGCGGAACGACTCGAGGCCGGTCAGCCCCTCGCCTCACCTCCGGAGGTCGAGTGCCGCCGCGCAGCGGCGGTGTACCGAGACCACCACCCCACAAGCCGCCCCACCCATCCCCACCCCTACCCGTAGTATGAGACCCACGCCGCGCTCACTGGGAGAAGCGCGGCGTTCGATGGGGAAGCTCGGCGTTCGCGCCGAGAGTCGGGGGACGACGAAGATGGTCAAAGGACTCGCGCAGACACTCGTGCTCACGGGCGCGGTGCGCGCAGCCGAGATGTCGACGGCACTCGGACAGTACGGCGATACCGAAGAGCTGGCACAGCACCTCGTCGACCAGCGCCTGGTCACACAGGGGCAGCTCGCCGAAGCCGTCGCCCTGCAGACCGGTCACCGCTATGTCGACCTGAGCGACATGCCGCTCGACCCGAACGTGGTCGCGCTCGTGCCATCGGCCCTCTGCCGCAAGTACCAGCTGATTCCGATCGACCGGAACAAGGACCGCCTCACCGTCGGCATCATCGACCCGACAGACATCGTCGCGCTCGACGACGTCGCCAGCGTGACAGACCTCTTCGTCGAACCGGTCGTCGTCGCCCAGGACGCATTGGCCCAGATGTTCGAGCGGTTCGTA
>JAUHVN010000365.1 GCA_030425055.1 Actinomycetes bacterium
GTGCGACGTGCTCACCGACCACGGCATCGAGTTCGAGGCCGGTCCCGCCGCCCACGCGATCAGCCAGGCGCAGTTCATCTATGTGTTCGAACCCGGCGGCAACCGCATCGAGCTCGTCGGCACGCCGGGGTATCAGGTCACCGACCCGTCGTGGGAGCCGGTGCGCTGGGCTCAGGACACGATCGACGACGCGATCATCTGGTATGGCTCTCCGCTGCCCGCCGAGTTCGACACCTACGGCACGCCCCATTCCGGGCCCACCGCCTACCGCACCCCGAATCGCTATGTCGCCGCGGAGGCCGGCATGATTCTCCGCGCCGACCCGCCCGCGCGGGTCTGAGGATCGAGGCCGCCATGCCGTTCGTCCAGATATCCATCGCCGAAGGACGAGATCCCGACCAGATCCGTGCGCTCATCGGCGGCGTCACCGACGCCGTCGCCGAGTCCCTCGCGGCGCCCGTCGAGAGCATCCGCGTGATCGTCACGGAGGTGCCGTTGACGCACTGGGGCTCCGGGTCCGTCACCCTCGCCGAGAAGCGCGGCGCAGCCACTGCTCTCGGTGCGCGAACTCAAGCATCAGACGATCGGCGTACCGGCCCACTGACCGGAAAGGAATCCTAAGACCAGTGGCACGCACCACCCCCACCCCGAACAAGGCCGCTTCCCTCGAACTGATCGAGGGCTTCTCGCTGGAGATGACCGGCAAGGACGTCCCCGGACTCCTGGAGGCTACGCACGCGATCCCGCAGGGGACGAAGATCAACGTCACGTTCCTCGGCAACGAGGACCTCGAGATGCGGGTGACCGCGTCCAAGGCTGTGAAGGACGCGGGGTTCGTCCCCGTGCCGCATATCTCCGCACGACGCCTGAAGGCGCAGGATCAGCTCGAGGAGTTCCTCGGCGCCCTCCAGGAGGTCGGCGCGACCGAGCACGTGTTCGTCGTGGGCGGCGACCCCGCCGAGCCGGAAGGACCCTACCCTGACGCGCTCAGCGTCATCCGGACCGGCCTGCTGCAGCAGTACGGCGTCAAGGCGGTCTCGATCGCCGCGTACCCCGAGGGCCACCCCGACATCCCCAGCGACGTGCTGTGGCGTCACCTCGAGGACAAGTCGGCCGCGCTGAAGGAGCAGGGCCTGGATGCGACGATCCTGACCCAGTTCAGCTTCGACACCGACGCGGTCGTCGACTGGGTGCAGCAGGTCCGAGCCACGGGCATCGACACAATCATCCGGATCGGGACTCCCGGCCCCGCTGGCATCAAGCGTCTCATCACCTTCGCCCGCCGCTTCGGCATCGGAGCGAACGCGATGATCGTGAAGAAGTACGGATTCTCCCTCACCAACCTCATGGGCACCGCCGGCCCCGACAAGTTCGTCACCGATCTCGCCGCGCTCCTCGCCGAGGATCCCGCCTCCGGGCCTGTCAAACTGCACTTCTACACGTTCGGCGGCCTGCTCGCCACGGCAGAGTGGGCGAACAAGTACGTCGCGACGCAGGTCTCATGACGGCCCAGACGCTTGACGGACGAGCGACCGCTGCGGCGATCAAGGAGGAGTTGCGCGGACGCGTGGCGACGCTCCGGGAGCGGGGGATCACGCCGGGGATCGCGACGGTGCTCGTGGGCGCCGACCCGGCTTCACGGCTGTACGTGGGGATGAAGCACCGCGAGTCCGAGGCGATCGGGATGAACTCGATCCAGATCGAGCTGCCCGCGGATGCGACGCAGGCCGACGTGGAGAAGGTGATCGCTGACCTCAACGCCGACCCGTCGTGCCACGGGTACATCGTGCAGCTGCCGCTGCCGAAGCACCTCGACACCAACGCAGTGCTCGAGCGGATCGATCCAACCAAGGACGCCGACGGTCTTCACCCGACGAACCTCGGCAAACTTGTGCTCAACGTGAACGCGCCGATCGAATCGCCGCTGCCGTGCACGCCACGTGCGGTGATCGAGCTGCTGCAGCGCAACGGCTACGACCTGGCGGGGAAGCATGTCGTGGTCGTGGGACGTGGTGTCACCATCGGGCGCTCGATCGGGCTGCTGCTGACGCGCCGTGACATCAACGCGACAGTGACGCTGACGCACACCGGCACCGTAGATCTGCCTTCGTACATCCGCCAGGCCGACGTCGTGGTGGGCGCGGCAGGCGTGAAGCACCTCGTCACCGCCGGCGCGATCAAGCCGGGTGCTGCGGTGCTGGACGTCGGCGTCACTCGGGAGGACGACCCCGAAACCGGCAAGAGCCGCGTCTACGGCGACGTCCACCCCGACGTCGCCGATGTCGCCGGATGGCTCTCACCCAACCCCGGCGGCGTCGGGCCGATGACCGTCGCGCTGCTCATGACCAACGTCGTCGAAGCCGCCGAACGCGCTGCCCGAGCGTAGCCCGCTGAATACTTCTGGAGCTGAACCCAATGATCCTTCATAACTCGCATCTTCTCGATCAGGCGTGCCTGATCGTGCACGGCCCCGACCAGCCGGGGGTCGTGGCCGCTGTCACGGCGCTGATCACGCGCAACAAGGGCAACATCGTCACGCTCGACCAGTACTCGTCCGACCCCGAGGGCGGCGACTTCTTCCAGCGCGTCGTGTTCCACCGCCCCGACCTGGCCGCGGCGTTCCCCGACATCGAAGCCGACCTCGCCGCGACGCTCGACCCGATGAAGATGACGTGGCGGCTGACCGACCAGTCGGTGCCCAAGCGGATGGCGATCCTCGCCTCCACCAGCGATCACTGCCTGCTCGAGCTGCTGTGGCGGCACCGCCGCGGCGAGCTGCCGGTCACGATCCCGATGGTGATCTCCAACCACACCAACGTCGCCGAAGACGTCCGCAGCTTCGGGATCCCGTTCTTCCACGTGCCTTCACAGGGGCCGGACAAGTCCGCGGCCGAGGCGAAGATCCTCGAGCTCACCAAGGGCAACGTCGACTTCCTCGTCC
>JAUHVN010000366.1 GCA_030425055.1 Actinomycetes bacterium
CACCGACGAGACCGTTCCGGCGGCCGAGCGCGGCACCTACCGCGCGTTCACGCGCGACAGCGCGGGCACCGCGCAGCTGCGCCAGTTGGCGGATGCCGGCATCAACACCGTGCACCTGCTGCCGACGTTCGACATCGCGACGATCGAAGAGGACCGCGCGGCGCAGGCCGTGCCCGACTGCGACCTGGCGTCGTTCGCGCCCGACTCGACCGAGCAGCAGGCCTGCATCGAGGCCGTCGTCGACGCGGACGGCTTCAACTGGGGCTACGACCCGTACCACTACACGGTGCCCGAGGGCTCGTACGCCGTCGACCCCGACGGCGGCGAGCGCGTGCACGAGTTCCGCGAGATGGTCGGGGCGCTGCACGGCATGGGACTGCAGGTCGTGCTCGACCAGGTGTTCAACCACACCGCGCAGTCGGGTCAGGGCGAGAAGAGCGTGCTCGACCAGGTCGTGCCCGGCTACTACCACCGCCTGAACGCGGCGGGAGCCGTCGAGACCTCGACGTGCTGCCAGAATGTGGCGACCGAGCACGAGGTCGCGCAGAAGCTCATGGTCGACTCGGTCGTCTCGTGGGCGCGCGACTACAGGGTCGACGGGTTCCGGTTCGACCTGATGGGGCACCACTCGAAGGCGAACATGCTCGCGATCCGCGACGCGCTCGACGCGCTGACGCTCAAGAAGGACGGCGTCGACGGCTCTCGCGTCTACCTCTACGGCGAGGGGTGGAACTTCGGCGAGGTCGCGAACAACGCCCTCTTCGAGCAGGCGACGCAGGGGCAGCTGGGCGGCACCGGCATCGGCACGTTCAGCGACCGGCTGCGCGATGCCGTGCACGGCGGCAGTCCGGTCGACGGCTCGTCGACGTTCTACCAGGGGTTCGGCACGGGCCTCGCGACCGACCCGAACGGCCGTCCGGGCGTTCCCGGTGACGCCCAGGGCGACCTCGCGCGCAAGACCGATCTGGTCAAGCTCGGGCTCGCGGGCAACCTGCGCGACTTCGAGATGACCGCGGCCGACGGCACGGTCAAGGCGGGCGACGAGTTCGACTACAACGGCTCGCCGGCCGGCTACGCCGACCAGCCCGACGAGATCATCACCTACGTCGACGCCCACGACAACGAGACGCTGTTCGACCTCGGCGTGCTCAAGCTGCCCGCCGACACGTCGATGGCCGACCGCGTCCGCATGAACACGCTCATGCTGGCGACGACGACCTTTGCGCAGACCCCGTCGTTCTGGCACGCCGGCACCGAGCTGCTGCGGTCCAAGTCGCTCGACCGCAACAGCTACAACTCGGGCGACTGGTTCAACCGCATCGACTGGACCGGCCAGGAGTCGACGTTCGGCTCGGGCCTGCCGAGGGCGGCAGACAACGAGGCGAAGTGGCCGATCATGCAGCCGCTGCTGGCCGACGCGTCGCTCAAGCCCCAGGCATCCGAAATCGCCTCGGCCGAAGCAGCGGCGCTCGACCTGCTGCGCACGCGCGACGAGGTGCGCCTGCTGCGCCTCGGCTCGGCCGACCTCATCGAGCAGAAGGTGTCGTTCCCGGCCAGCGGCCCCGACGCGACGCCGGGCCTGATCGTCATGCTGATCGACGACATGGTCGGCGCCGACATCGACCGCGACCTCGACGGCGCGCTCGTCGTGTTCAACGCGTCGCCGGACGAGGTGTCGCAGGCGCTGCCCGCGCTCGCCGGTCGCGACTTCGCACTCGCCGACGCGCTGGCTTCCGGCGCAGACCCGGTGGCGAAGACGACGACGTGGGATGCCGCGACCGGCACGGTCACGATCCCCGCCCGCACAGCGGTCGTGCTCGTCGACGACGCGCCGGTGCTGCCGAACAAGCGGATGGGGTGAGCGGATTCGGGCCCGGCCTGCGGTGGCACGGGCCCGCCGCCGCACATCTGCAGGCGGGCACCAGCGATCGCAAGCGTTCGCCCAGATCAGGTGATCCGGCGAGGACAGGACGCCGCGCGCCCTGATCAGCCTGTGCTCGCCGGATCACCTGCTCTCGATGATGAACACACCGCGCGCCCGATCAGACGCAAAGTTGTAACAAAGGATGGCTGTCGTTCGCAATGAGGCTCCCCTAGAGTTCAGATCGTCTGGGGACCGATAAGAGGGAGAGCAATGAAGCGTTTGCGTACGACGATCACTGCTGCGGGGATCGCAGCACTCGTCGCGATCAGCGGGGTGGGCGCCTCCAGCGCCATCGCCGCGCCCGGCAAGCCGGGTCAGCCCCGGTACACCCCGGGGGCGGAAGGCGCGGGCGACGCGTACTTCCCCTATTCCGGCAACGGCGGCTACGACGTCGTGCACTACGACCTCGACATCGACTACACGCCGCCCGCTGCGTCGCCGGCCCCGCTCGTGGGTCAGATGAGCGGTGTCGCGACCATCGACATCGTCGCCACCCAGGACCTCGACCGGTTCAACCTCGACCTGCGGGGCATGACCGTCTCGGCCCTGTCGGTCAACGGCAAGACGGCCACCGGCATCGCCGTGCCCGAGCCCGGAGCCGAGGTCGACGGCGCCGCATACTGGCAGGTGCAGGATGACGACGCCCGCATCTGGGAGCTCGTCGTGCAGCCGCGTCCGAAGATCAAGGCCGGTCAGAGCTTCCAGGTCGTCGTCGAATACGGCGGCACGACGGTGCGTCCGACCGACGTCGAAGGAGCGCTGTACGGATGGGTGACCACGCGTGACGGCGCCATGGTCGTCAGCGAGCCCGACGGCTCGATGACCTGGTACCCGGTCAGCGACCACCAGACCGACAAGGCGTCCTACGGCTTCGAGATCACCGTGCCCGAAGGCAAGGTGGCGGTCGCCAACGGCCTGCTCGCGTCCGAGGCCGCCAGCCTCGGCATCATGGCCGGTGGCGGCCTGCGCGAGAAGTACGACAAGCAGCAGGGCGAGAGCCTCGAGGGCAAGTACGC
>JAUHVN010000367.1 GCA_030425055.1 Actinomycetes bacterium
ATGTCGGCGCTCGCCGTCGCTGTGCTCGACCTCGCCTTCACCGCCACGATCGATCGCGGGTTCGATCCGGTGCAGGATGCCGGAGCGATCGGCGCCGCGGTCGGCGTGGTCGCGAACGCGACAGGCCCCGCGACCGCCGGGCTCGCCGTGGGCGTCGCCGCGCTTCTGCTGGCCGGCGGAGCCGTGGCGCTCGCTGCCGCGGCCCTCCGGGTGGGGCGTGCCGCCGAGGCCGCCGCGGCGACGGGGCGCACGGTGGTCGCCGCAGTGGCGGTCGTGTGGATCGCCGCAGCGCTCACCGGAGCGCACCTCGTGCCCGGGGTTCCGCTCGCGGCCGACCCGGCGGCGTCGGTGCTCACCCAGGCGTCCGCCCGCGCCGTGCAGAGCGTGCGCGACGACGCCGCGTTCGAGCGCGCGCTCGGATCGGACCCGCTCGCCGAGGTCGGCGATGCCCGCCTGCTCACGGGTCTCGAAGGGAAGGACGTCGTGTTCGCCTTCGTCGAGAGCTACGGCGAGGTCGCCCTGCGACCGGCCGCCTTCACCGAGGGCATCGCCGAGACGCTGCGCGCGGGGGAGGATCAGCTCGCCCGCGACGGATATGCGGCGCGCAGCGCGATGCTCGAGTCGCCGACGTTCGGCGGCGTGAGCTGGCTCGCCCACGCCACACTGCAGAGCGGGGTGTGGGTCGACTCGCAGCGCAAGTACGACCGCCTGACATCGGGCGGGCGCCGGACCCTCACGGGTCTGTTCGCGGCGGCGGGATGGCGCACCGTCGCGGTCGTGCCGTCGAACACCGAGCCGTGGCCGCTCGCGTCGACCTTCTACGGCTACGACGCCGTGCGCGACGCGCGCAACTCGGGCTACCGTGGCCCCGCGTTCGGCTATGCGCGCATGCCGGATCAGTTCACATGGCAGGTCTTCCACGACCACGCCGGCCTTGCGGGGACGACGCCCGTGATGGCCGAGATCGACCTGGTCTCATCGCACACGCCCTGGACGCCGCTGCCGAGCTTCGTGCCGTGGGATCGGCTCGGCGACGGCACCGTTTACGAGGGTCAGGGCGACGGCCAGCCCTCGCCGGTCGAGGTATGGGGTGACGCCGACCGCGTGCGCGAGTTGTACGCGGAGTCGCTGGAGTACTCGCTGGGTGCCGCGTTCTCGTACCTGCACGAACACCCGCAGCGCGACCTCGTGCTCGTGCTGGTCGGCGACCACCAGCCGGCCCGCATCGTCAGCGGCAGCGCGGCCGATCGCGACGTGCCCGTGACGGTGATCGCGCAGGACCCGGCGGTGTTCGAGCAGATCTCGTCGTGGGGCTGGGAGCCGGGGCTGCACCCGTCGGCGGATGCGCCGCGCTGGCGGATGGACGAGTTCCGCGATCGCTTCGTCGATGCGTTCTCTGGGTGAGACGGCGCGGGGCCGGCCCTTGCGGACCGGCCCCGCGCGACATCCGGCGCTCGTCAGCTCTGCAGCGAACCCTGCAGGTCGAGAGTGATCGTGACGTCCTTGCCGACGAGCACGCCGCCGGTCTCGAGAGCGGCGTTCCACGTCAGACCGAAGTCCTCGCGGTTGATGACCGTCTTGGCGGTCGCGCCGGCCTTGTAGTTGCCCCACGGGTCGGCACCGAAGCCGCCGAAGTCGAACTCGAAGGTCACCGGCTTGGTGACGCCGCGGATCGTGAGGTCGCCGTCGACGAGGAAGTCGCCGTCGTCGATCCGCACGCCGGTCGAGACGAAGTCGATCGTGGGGTGCTGCTCGGCGTCGAAGAAGTCGGCCGAGCGCAGGTGCCCGTCGCGGCCCTCGTCCTTCGTGTCGACCGAGCTGACGTCGACGGTCGCCGTGACCTGGGCGTCGAGCGGGTTCTCGGGGGCGACGAGCGTGGCCTGCTTGATGTTGAAGGCGCCGCGCACCTTCGAGATCATCATGTGGCGCACGCTGAACCCGACCTCACTGTGCGAGGGGTCGAGCGTCCAGGTGCCCGCCTTGTAGCCGGGAACGTCGATCGTCGTGGTGTCGGTCATGGGAGTCCTTTCGAGGGAGGGGTCCGTTCCGTGGCCCCAACCCGGCCTCTCGGCGATCTATTCCCGTGAATGCAGTTCTGATCTCACGGGAGTCGTCGTCACGCTTCGACGTCCCCGCGCCACGCGCCGGTCGCGACGCCCTGCGCCTCGATGAAGTGCTTGAAGTTGTCGAGGTCCTTCTTCACCGCGTGACCGGCGACGCCGAGCAGCGAACCGGCCTTCTCGAGCATGCCCTCGGGCTCCCAGTCGATCTGGACCGTCACCCGTGTGCTGGCATCCGACAGCTTGTGGAAGGTCACGGCGCCCGCGTGCGCGGTCTCGCCGCCCGTGCTGGTCCACGCGACGCGCTCGTCGGGATGCTGCTCTGCGATGACGGCGTCGAACTCGCGCTCGACTCCGCCCACCTCGACGACCCAGTGCAGCTTCGTGTCGTCGAGCTGCGTGACGGAGGTCACCTCGTCGAGGAACTTCGGAAAGCTCTCGAACTGCGTCCACTGGTTGTACGCGGTCTCGACGGGGACGTCGACGTCGATGGTCTCGATGATCTGTGCCATCTTCTCCTCCTCTGGTCGGAGGTCTATTGCACCCCGATGCGCCCGTCAGGGGAGGGGCCTTGACAACCCGAGGGGCGCCGTCGACAATTCGGGCCCTCGGCTCAGGCAGATGGGCGGGTCGCGGCCTCGAAGCGGTCGACGAGGATCGGGATGCCGGTGCCTGTCCACCATGCGGGGCTCACGAGGCCCGCCGACATGCCGTGCCCGGGATCGTAGGCGGCCAGGTGCACCGGATCCGAGGTCGCCCGCAGATCGACGCCGACGACGTCCTGCGCGGCATCCGTCAGCACGCGCTTGAGTTCGAGTGCGCTCGAGGGCAAGGGTGTGTCGGCGAACCGCGCGCGCAGTTCGCGCCACAGGTAGGGG
>JAUHVN010000016.1 GCA_030425055.1 Actinomycetes bacterium
TGGCGATCTGCTCGAGGTGCTCCTCGATGCGGTCGGCGATCTTGTTGAGGATGACGGCGCGCTCGGCGGGGGTCGTGCGCTTCCACGACTCGAACGCCTTCCACGCGACGTCGACGGCGCGGTCGATGTCTTCGACGGTGCCGCGGCCGACCTCGCAGAAGGGCTTGCCGTTGACGGGCGAGATGTTCTCGAAGTACTGGCCCTTGACGGGCTCCACCCACTCGCCGCCGATGTAGTGGCCGTAGCGGGAACGGTATTCGGCGATCGAGCCGCGCTGCCCGGGGGCGGCGTAGACGCTCGAGACGCCTTCCTCGACGATGGTCATGCTGGTCTCCTTCGACGTACGCGACGGTGCTGTCGCGGTGTGCCGTCGACGGTAGGCGTCGCCACGTTGCAACACGTTGCAGAGCGGATGCCGGGGATCGGGCCGTGTCCCACATCCGGTCGGTTCAGGCATCCGCCGTGAGCGGAAAGTGGGACACGCGCGGACGGGAGTGGGACACGCATGCCCCGGAGGCGCCCGGATGCCGGGAGGTCAGCCGCGGGCGCGGGCGCGCAGGCCCTCGTCGACCGCGCGGGCGAGCGCGGCGAAGCGCGCCGACCCGGGCAGGTCCTCGATGAGCACCGCGCGGCCGTCGGAGTCGGCCAGCGGCACCTGCCAGTTGGGGTACTGCGTGTCGGTGCCGGGCTGGTTCTGCACGCGCCGCTCGCCGACGGCGTCCACCAGCGCGACGCCGAGCAGCTCGCTCGGAGCGGCGATGAGGTAGCGGTGCAGCGCCTCGATGATCTGCTCCTCGGATGCCTCGGGGCCCAGCAGCCCGCGCTCGCGCAGCACCGCGAGCATCCCCTCGCGTTCAGCGCGCGCCTGGGCGCGGACCTCCGCCTCGGGTTGCTCGAGCAGACCGAGCCGTGCCCGCAGGGCGACGTGCTCCTCGGCGAGGTACCCCGCCGTCGGCGGCAGGTCGTGGGTGTTGACGGTCGCCAGCAGCGCGGTGCGGTACCGCTCGGGAGCGAGCGGCCGGTCGCCGTCGCGCTCGAACCACAGCACCGACGTGCCGAGGATGCCGCGCGCCGACAGGTAGTCGCGCACCCAGGGCTCGACGTTGCCGAGGTCTTCGCCGATGATGACGGCGCCCGCACGATGGGCCTCGAGCGCGAGCACGCCGATCATCGCCTCGTGGTCGTAGCGCACGTAGGTTCCGGCATCCGCCCCGATGCCGGCGGGGATCCACCACAGCCGGAAGAAGCCGATGATGTGGTCGATCCGCAGCGCGCCCGCGTTGCGCAGCAGCGTGCGGATCATGTCGCGCAGCGGTGCGTATCCCGCACGCTCGAGCGCATGGGGCAGCCACGGCGGCTGGTTCCAGTTCTGCCCCTGCTGGTTGTACATGTCGGGCGGCGCGCCCACCGTCATGCCGGTCGCGTACATGTCGCGCAGCGACCAGGCATCCGACCCCTGCGTGTGCACACCGACGGCGAGGTCGTGCATGACGCCGATGCGCATGCCCGAGTCGCGGGCGGCCCGCTGCGCGGCGCCGAGCTGTTCGTCGGCGACCCACTGCAGCCACACGTGGAAGTCGACGCGATCGGCCAGCTGCTCGCGCAGATCGGCGACGAGGGCCGAGTGGATGTCCCACGCCTCATCGGGCCGGTCGGCGCCGTCGTAGTGCTCTTCGAGCGCGCACCACAGGGCGAAGTCCTCGAGCGGGCGGCCGTGGGCGGCGCGGAAGCTCGCGAACGAGAGAGAGCGCGCCGCGGAGCGCGGGGCGCGATGGACGATCTCGAGCGCTGCGCGCTTGGCCGCCCACGCGGCATCCCGGTCGATCCGCTCGGGGTCGTCGTCGGATGCCGCGACGGGTGCGCGTAGCGCATCGAACCGCGCCCGGTCGTCGGCCGAGACGTACGCGGTCTCGCGGATGTCCTCGGGCCGCACATACAGCGGCGCGAGGAACCGCCGGGTCGCGGGCAGATACGGCGACGGCTCGATGGGAGACGTGACCTCGGCGGCGTGCACCGGGTTGATGAGCAGGAAGTCGGCACCGCGGTCACCGGCGATCGAGGCGAGGTCGCCCAGGTCGGCGAAGTCGCCGATGCCCCACGACCCGCGCGAGCGCACCGAGTACAGCTGCGCCATGAGGCCCCACGCGCGGCCGCCGTATCCGGGACGGGACGGTGGCGGGTCGAGCCGCGGCGGCGTGACCACGAGCACGCAGCTCGCGTCGGCGTCGGCGCCGCCCTCGCCGTGCGCGATCTGCTGCGCGTAGACCTCGTGCCAGCCGAGCGGAAGGTCTGCCGGCACGGGAACGCGCACCCGCCACAGCGTCACCCCGTCGACGACCCGCTGGCGGGGCTGCTGCCACGGAATGGGCAGGTCGCGCCACGTGCCGTCCTCGAGCTTGATCTCGAGCCGCACATCGTGGCCGTCGCGCACGTGGACGAGCAGTTCGCCCGCGCCCTGCACGACGACGACCGACGGCGGAAGCAGTCGGCGCCACGCATCGTCCTCGACGCGGGCGAGACCGGTCGCCGGATCCGCGGCATCCACCCCCATCGCCGAGAGCACCGCGCGCAGCGTCGCCGCCGGCACCTGCACGTGGTCGCCGAAGAACGACCAGTACGAGGCCGCGACGCCGTGTGCCTCGGCCAGCGCGACGAGCGCCGCGTCGGGCGCGGCATCCGTCTCATCGCGGGCGGGTGTGTCGGTGGTCATCGGCTCCTCCGGACTCACGCCCGATCCTGCCAGGTCGCGCACCCGCGGCGCACGCTCGCGCGCCGGACCGCGTCACTCCAGGCGCTCGAGGCGGGCGACCAGGCCGGCGCGACGCGGCGAGCGCGCGGGCAGCATGCTGAGGCACAGGCGCAGCAGGTCGGCGTCCTCGCTGCCGGCCTCGGTGTCGGCGTACGCGAGCAGCACGTCGACGGATGCCTCGGCCATGAGGCCTTCGCGCAGAGTGGCCGCCAGGCGCGTACGCAGCTCTTCTACTCCGGGCGCGACCGAGTCGGGCAGCACCTCACCGCGGAACGCCGCGAGCGCGACGCGGTGCGCGCCCCGGTCGAGCAGCGACAGCACGTGCTGCACGTCGGTCTCGAGCTCGGCGGGCAGCCGATACGGGCGCGAGGTCGGCACGAGGGCGGGAGCCGCGGATTCGAGCGCCTTGCGCAGACGCACCATCTCGGGGCGCAGGGTGGCTGCGGCATCCGGTGTGCCGTAGACCAGTTCACCCAGCCGCTCAGCCGACAGCCCCTGCCGGTGGGTGGCGAGCATGAGCAGGATCTCGGCGCGGCGCGTGGTGAGCTCGACGATGCGCTCGCCGTCGGATCCGGCGACCTCGAGCAGCCCGCGGTCGCGACCGAGCACCCGCAGGGTCATGCGCTCGATCTCGCGCGGCTTGGTACGCCGCGCACGGGCGGGCGGCGCGGACTTCTCTCGCAGGCGCGCGACCATGATCTCGCCCTCGATGGCCCGGGCGGTCGCGTCGACGAGCAGCTGCGCCTGCGGCGAAACCGCTTCGACGCCGCCGGTGACGTCGATCACGCCGATGAGGCGTCGCGTCTCGGGGTCGTGCACGGGCGCGGCGGTGCACGACCACGGCTGCACCAGCCGGTTGAAGTGCTCGGCACCGCGGATCTGCACCGAGCGGTCGAGAGCGAGCGCCGTACCGGGCGCCGACGTGCCCACCGCGGCCTCCGACCAGTTGGCGCCCGCGACGAACCCCATGTCGGCGGTGAGCGCCCGCACCGAGCGATCGCCCTCGACCCACAGCAGGCGGCCGGCGGCATCCCCCACCGCCACGATCACACCGGAATCCTCGGGGCCGCCGGGCAGCAGCAGCCCGCGCACCATGTCGATCACGCCGCCGAGCGGGTGCGCGCGCCGGTACTCGTCGAGCATCTCGGCGTCGAGGTCGAGCGGCGGCAGGCCCTCGACGCCGACGAGTCCCTCGAGCGAGCGGCGCCACGAGTCGCGCACGAGGCTGCGGACATCGGCCAGTCGCTCGTCCGCCGCGTTCCCCGCGAGCAGCTCTTCGTGCGCGCGCTCGATCAGCAGCCGGGAGGTCTCGGCAGAGACGTCCCGCCGGGACGACCACGGCGATGACATGGGGCTCCGATCGACGTCGGTGGAGCGTGCCCACCAGTGTAAGCGCCGCCGCACACGCGGGAGGGGCCCGGGCTCAACGCCCGGACCCCTCCGTGTGTCGTGGCTCTCAGCCCTTCGGGCCGTTGCCGGGCTTGCCCGAGGTCGGAACCTCGACGGGCGTGCCCTCCGGCGCCGCCCAGAAGATCGCGCGCGCGATGTCGCTGAACGCGCCGACCGGGTGGGTGCGGAAGGACGGGCTGTTGCCGAAGACGAACGCCTTCGTGCCGGTGGCGCCGATCGCCGAGAACGCCGAGGGCATCCCCGCCGAGTCCGCCTGCGCGCGTCCCGTCGTCGCAGCCCAGTGACCCGAGACGAACGGGTCGGCCGCGGCGTAGGTCTGCTCGACGGTGGCGTTGTCGCCCAGACCGGTGAACCAGCCGAACGGGTAGCCGAACACCGTGTCCTGCGGGTAGTCGCCGAGCACGCCGTCGGCCGGGGTGTCGACCAGCGAGATGCCGTTCGAGCCGCCGGTGCCGGTGGTCGTCGACACCGTCGTGATCCCGAAGGTGTTCACGAAGTTGCCGCCCGCGCTGCCGCGGCCCACGACCGGCTTGCCCGCCGCGATGAAGTCCTCCACCTGCTGGCGACCGACCGCCGTCGAGGTGCTGAAGTTGAGGTTGCCCCCGACGAACAGCAGATCCACGGTCGAGAGGTCGACGGTGCCGTTGGACAGCGTCGTGGTGGTGACCGGCACGATGTCGGTGAACCCGAGCTTGGTCAGCATGTCGCGGTCGTCGGTGCTGCTGACGTAGGCGACGGAGACCGGGCTCAGCGCCGTGGACTCCTCGCTCGCCAGCACTGCGCCGTCGCTCGCCGTGAAGTCGACGCCGTAGATCGCGGCGACCTCGGACGCGGCCGCCTTGCCTGCGGCATCCGCCTTCAGCAGAACCGTGCCGTCCTCGATCTGCGAGAGCGCGATGCCCTCGCCGAGCAGCTCGTTGATCGCCTGGTAGTCGGCGACACCGCGGGGCTCGAACGCGAGGTAGGTCTCCCACTTCTTGGGGTTCTTCGGCAGCGATCCCGACAGGGCGAGCTCGGTGACGGGCTTGATCGCCTTGGTCGGCTCGGCGCCGCCCGAGGTTCCGATCGGCAGCACGTCGGCTCCCCACAGCAGCGCGAGGCTCCACGCCGAGATGTCGTACATGTCGGGCACGCGCTCCGAGATGTCGCTTCCCTCGTCGAGCAGCACGTTGGCGAGGCCGCGCAGCGGCTGGTGCATGTCGACGTAGTACGAGCCGGCGGGGTACCACGTGCCCTCGTACTTGAACGGCGCGTTCGTCTTCGACACCTGGATGTCGTGCACGAGCAGCTGCTGCACGAGGGTCTCGGCGTCGGACGTCGAGCGCTGCGTGTCGTCCATCGGGATCACGTAGGCGCGCGGGTAGTCCGCGTTGTAGACGTCGGTCTCGTCCCAGATCTCGACCCACTCGGTCGGCATGTCGGCCGGGAGGTCCTCGACCGCGATGTCGGCGGGGATGACCACGCTCGGGTCGCCCGCGAGGCCGCGGCGGAAGATCTCGATCTGGTTGTCGAGCAGGGCGTCGCTGTGCTCTTCGATGTAGTCCACGACCGTGTCGATGACGATCTCGGCGACCTCGATGTTGATCGCGGAGCGCTCGGCGCTCACCGTCGTGTTGCTCGTGCGACCGAGCGGCAGCTCGACGGTGTTGGTGATCGCACCCTGGTACGCGACGTACTGCGGGGTGAAGATCGGCGGCCAGTCGTCCCAGCCGGCACGGATGTCGCGGTACGGGATGCGGATCTTGCCGGTGTTGGTCGAGGTCACGCCGCCGGTCTCGGACAGGTACGTGTTGCCCGGGATGTCGGCCTCGGTGACGTTCTTCTCGATCTCGAGAGCCGTCGCGTAGGCGTGCGGCAGGAACAGGTCGTACTCGTAGTTCTCACCGTGCGGGGGGCCGCAGGGCTCGACCTGCAGCACGTTGGTGTAGCCGTGCAGGTCGATGAAGTACGTCGGCTGGATGATCGACGACAGGTCGCGGATGATCGCGGCCTCCGACGTGGCGCCGGTGACCATGTCGCGGTTGGCGTCGTAGCCGTTGCCGGTGGCCCGCTGACCGAGGGCACGACCGTCGGGGTTGTTGGTGACGGTGAAGTAGAGACGGTTGTTCTCGATGATCTCGAGCACATCCGGGGCGTCGCTCAGCGCGAGGTCGGCGATGTAGTTGAGGCTCGCGTCGGTGCCCTCCCACTCGTTGCCGTGGATGTTGCCGTTGAACCAGATCGGCACCTTGTAGCCGGCCTGCAGCGCGGCATCCTCGGCCGCGGCTTCGGGCTGGTACTTGACCTTGTCGCGCCACACGGCCTGCTGCTGCACTTCGGCGGCGGTCTCGGGAGCCGTGACGGTCACCATGTAGATCTCGCGACCCAGCGACGACATGCCGACGACCTGCGCCGAGACGCGGTCGCTCTGCTCCATCAAGTCGTTGACGAACGGCGCGATCTCGTCGTACGGCATCACACCGCGCGCGATCGACGCGTCATCGGGGTTGTCGGGGTAGACCGTCAGCGCTTCCTGCGACGGGTACGACGTGGGCATCTCGATGTACGGCGAGAAGGGCCGCACGATGTCGAGCGCGGGCGGCTCGACTGCGGCGTTGGCGGCGGGCGCGGCGACCAGCACCGTCGTGAAGACGACGGCAGAGGTGGTCACGCCCGCGAGGGTACGTCTGAGCACGGATGGCTCCATTCGGGCGGGCCACGACAGCACCTAGGGTGTGCAATCGCGGCGGCGGAAGGGGGGTCCACTGACGATCCGCAAGGCGGATTGCCTCCGAACCTAGCGATTGCGATGTTTCCGTGGAGAGGCGCAATGTTACGTTCGTGTAACGACTCAGCCTCGCGCAGCCCACCATTCGCGCAGCCGCGCCTCGGCGGATTCGGGCCCGATCAGGCCTTCGTCGAGTCGGATGTCGAGCAGGAAGCGGTATGCCTCACCGACCTCGCGGCCCGGTCCGATTCCCAGGACCTCCTGGATGCGGTTGCCGTCCAGCTCGGGACGCATCGCGCCGAGCTGCTCCTGCGCGGCGAGGTCGGCGATGCGGTTCTCGATGTCGTCGTACGCCCGGGCGAGCTTGGCCGCCTTGCGCCTGTTGCGCGTCGTCACATCGGCCCGCGTCAGGATGTGCAGCCGCTCGAGCTCGTCACCGGCGTCGCGCACGTAGCGGCGCACGGCCGAGTCGGTCCACGCGCCCTCGGCATACCCGAAGAACCGCAGGTGCAGTTCGATGAGCCGGGCGACCACGGTGGTCGTGTCGGCGTCGAACCGAAGCTCCTTCATCCGCTTGCGCGCCATGCGCGAGCCCTTGACGTCGTGGTGGTGGAAGGTGACGCCGCCGCCGGGTTCGAGGCGCCGGGTCGCGGGCTTGCCGATGTCGTGCAGCAGCGCCGCGAGCCGCAGCGGCACGTCGGGCGCGGCATCCCGATGCCGGGAGTGCTCGAGATCGATGGCCTGCGCGAGCACCGTGAGCGAGTGCTCGTACACGTCCTTGTGGTGGTGGTGCTCGTCGACCTCGAGCCGCAGCGCGGGAACCTCGGGCAGGAACAGCTCCATGAGACCGGTCTCGACGAGCAGCCGGACGCCGCGCACCGGGTCGGAGGTCGCCAGCAGGCGCACGAGCTCGCCCTGGATCCGCTCGGGGCTGACGATCGACAGGGTCTCGCGCAGACGCACCATGGCCTCGACCGTGGCCGCGTCGACGTCGAAGCCCAACTGCGACGAGAAGCGGGCGGCGCGCAGCATCCGCAGCGGGTCGTCGCCGAAGCTCACCGCGGGATCGATCGGGGTGCGCAGCCGCGCGGCGACGAGGTCCTCGACGCCGCCGGTCGGGTCGACGAGGGTCTGGGCGGGCACGCGAAGTGCCATGGCGTTGACGGTGAAGTCGCGGCGCAGCAGATCGCCCTCGAGGCTGTCGCCGAACTCGACGACGGGCTTGCGGCTGGAGCCGTCGTAGCTGTCGGCCCGGTAGGTGGTGATCTCGACGTGCTCGCCGCGCACCTTGGCGCCGATGGTGCCGAACGCGCGGCCGATGTCCCACTGGGCCTGCGAGATCGGGGTGACGATGCGCAGGATGTCGTCGGGTCGGGCATCCGTCGTGAAGTCGAGGTCGTTCGTCGCACGGCCCAGCAGCGCGTCGCGGACCGGCCCGCCGACGATCGCGAGGTCGTGGCCGGCCGCCGCGAAGGCGTCGGCGAGTGCCGACACGACCGGGGAAGTCGCGAGCGCACCCAGGCGGGCGACGCCCTCGGCCATGTTCAGCATGCATCGAGCCTACGGCCGTGCGCCCGCCTCGATGTCAGGCCAACCCGAGGAACCCCGTCGTCGCGAGCTCGCGGATGCGCGGCAGCAGATCGGCGCGGAGAGCCGCGGCATCGACGTCGAGCAGGTCGGCGACCGCGTCGATGAGAACGCCGACGGGCAGATCGCCGTCGCACGCCCCGACGACGCCCGCGAGCGCGGGGTCCACCTCGACGACACGGGCGAACCCGCCGCCCTGGCGCAGCTCGATGACGCTCGGAGACTCGCTGCCCGGCAGGTGGTGGCGCGCCTCGGTCACATCGCCGGCCACCTCGAAAGCGGTGCCGGCGAGCGCGTCGTCGTCGAGGTGCGCGAGCCGGTCGTGCGCGGCGAGCGCATCGGCGAGGTGAGCGCCGAGGGTGCCCTCGGCGACAGGGGTGGTCACCGTCTCATACAGGTCGAGGGTCGGGATGCCGGATGCCGGGCGCCGCAGCAGCACGTACCCGAACCCGATCTCGGTCACTCCACGGCGCGCGAAGTCGTCGAGCCACGCGGTCACCAGCCGCTCATAGTCCTCGGTGCCCGGCACCGTGCCGCCGTCGCGCACCCACAGCGTCGCGTAGGCGAGCGGGTCGAGCCTCTCGCGCTCGACGACCCACGCGTCGAGCGGCACATCGGATGCCGCGACCCACTGCGCCACCCGCTCCAGACCCGGTGTCCCGTCGCGGGTCTCCCAGTTGCCGAGCAGCTGCGCGATGCCGCCGACGCGCAGGTGCCGGCCGGCGCCTGCGATCACCGACGCGACCAGCGCGTCGCCCTCGAGTCCGCCGTCGCGGTACTCGTAGGCGGGTACGCCGTCGAGCCGCGGCGTGATGACGAACGGCGGGTTCGACACGATGCGGTCGAACGTCTCACCCGCGACCGGCTCGAAGAGGCTTCCCCGGCGGGTCTCGACGTGATCCACGCCGTTGAGCAGCGCGTTCAGCCGAGTGAATCGCAACGCGCGATCCGAGACGTCTGTGGCGACGACCTCGTCGACGTCCCGTCGGATCCGCAGGCTCTGGATGCCGCATCCGGCACCCAGGTCGAGCGCCCGCTCGGCGGGCGTCGGCACGACGAGCGCGGCGAGGGTGAGGGATGCGCCGCCGACGCCGAGCACGTGGTCTTCGGGAAGAGGTCCGCGCAGCGCCGTCTCATCGAGGTCGCTCGCGATCCACCATTCCCGCTCGCCGTGGGAGTCGGTGTAGGCCTGCGGTCGCACGAGTGCGGCGGGGATCACAGCGTCGCCGTCGAGCGCGGCGAGCCCGAGGTCGATGAGCCCCGCCGTACCGGTGCGCGGCAGCGCGGCTTCGACGGCATCCCGCGGCTGGGCGACGCCGAGGGCCAGCAGCAGCGCCAGTACCGCGACGGCATCCGTCCTGCCCGCGAGGGCGCGCTCGGCGGGTGAACGCAGTCCCCGGCCGATGGCGTCGTCGGCGAGATCACCCCATGCCCCGCGCACGGCGGCCGCCGTGAAGCCGGCTTCGCGGAGATCGTCGGCCAGCGCGCCGCACAGGCGGGCATCGGGGACGGGCGGCGTGCGCCCCTGCAGTGGCATCCGTCCATTCAACCGCGAACGGCCGCTTCGCGCCGGGGTCACCCAGCCCCGGAACGTAGAATCGGGGTCGAATCGTGCGGTCCGCAATCGCACAGGAGCGAAACCCAGGATGACCGTGTCCCCCCTCGGCCCCGGCCGGATCGCGCACCGCCCGTCGCCGGCGCGCGTCGCCGTCGCGGTCTTCGCGGCTCTGCTGGCCGTGCTGGGCCTCGCGGTCGCGTCACCGACGGCGACCGCCGCACCGGTCGGGATCACGGTGACGCTGGCGCCGGTCGGCAACGGCATCGTCGAGCCGGGTGACGCTCTCACCGTCTCGGCTGCGATCACGAACGTCTCGTCGACGCCGACCGCGCCGGCTCCGGCCACGCTGTCGATCGGCGCGACGCCGTTCCCCGACCGGAGCGCGCTCTCGGCGTGGCTCGCCGGCGACACGGCGGGCGTTCCCGTGACCGCTGCGGGATCGACCGTGCTGCCCTCGGTCGACGCCGGGTCGGCGGGGGCGACGCCGATCGCCGTTCCCGGCGACGACCCGCTTCTCGCCGATCTCGCACCGGGCGTCTACCCGTTGCTGATCGACGTCACCTTCGACGACGAACCCGTCACCGCGACGAGCGTCATGACCGTGCCCGATCCCGACGGCACCGCGTCGGGAGTCGGCGTGATCGTGCCCGTCACCGCGGGTGCCACAGCGGACGGGCTGCTCGGTGCCGCGGAGATCGCCGAGCTGACGGCCCCGACCGGTGCGCTCACGGCGGCCCTCGACGCCGCCGACGGCACCGGCGCGATCCTGGCCGTCGACCCGGCGCTCCCCGCCGCCATCCGTGTGCTCGGCGAGACGGCGCCCGCCGACGCCACCGCGTGGCTGGAGCGTCTCATGACGATGCCGAACAGCCGTTTCGCGCTGCAGTTCGGCGACGCCGACCCCGTGGCCCAGCTCGCCGCAGGTCTGGCCCGCCCCGTCGGCCCGACGTCGCTGACGTTCTACCTGGACGCGACGGCCTCGGCCGGCGAGCCCACGCCCGATGCGACCGAGAGCCCAGGCATCGAGCCCGGTCCGCCGACTCTCGCGCAGCTGCTCGACATCGGCCCGGCCCGCTCATCGGTGTACTGGCCGGGCGCGGGCACGGTCGACGCCGAGACCGCGGCGGCGCTGGGCGGACTCGGCGACGAGGAGACGCCCTCGCTCAGCGTGCTGCCTTCGGCCGAGGTCGACCGCAGTGCGGCGTCGGCGCGCGCGGATGCCGACGATGCGGCGCTCCTCGTGTACGACGCCGACGTCTCGCGCCTGCTCGAAGAGGCGTCGCTGCGCGAGAGCACACCGCTGCGGGCCTCGTCGCTCTCCGCTGCGACGGCGTATCTGGCGTTCGCGCGTGCCGAGGCCGCCGGGCGCCCCATCCTGGTGACCGTCGGTCGCGCCGACGACAGGTCGCGCGTTGCGCTGCGCGCCGCGATCGCCACGGCGACGGATGCCCCGGGGCTCACGCCGCGCGACCTCGAGACGCTGGCCGGCACGGACGCCGTCACGGCCCGCATCACCGCGTCGGGCGACGATGGCGCGCGCGCGGCGGCGGCATCCGATCTGTTCGCGCAGGAAGGCGAGCTCGGCCGCTTCGCGACGATCCTCGATGAGCCCGCGCTGCTCACCGGCCCCGAGCGCGCCGAGATCCTGCAGCTGCTCGGACTCGGCTGGCGGACGCAGCCCGCCGAGTGGCGCCGCGCCGTCCTCGATCACGGAGATGCGACGGCGAGGACGATCGATTCGGTCGGGCTGCTTCCCACGAGCACCGTCAACCTCGTCGGCTCGGGAGCGGGTCTGCGCTTCAGCGTGCGCAACGACCTGCCCTACCCGGTCAACCTCGTGCTGTACGCCATGCCCGACGACCTGCGCATCGACGTGCAGCGTGCGACGACCGTCACCGCGACGGCGGCCAGCAACACGCGCGTCGAGGTTCCGGTGCAGGCGCGCGTGGGCAACGGCGAGGTGACCCTCGCCCTGCAGCTGCGCAGCCCCACGAGCGTGGCGATCGGCGACACCGAGTTCGTCGACGTCAACGTGCGCGCCGAATGGGAGGGCGTCGGCATCGCCGCCCTCGCCATCGTCGTCGGCGGCCTTCTCGTGATCGGGCTGTACCGCACCGTCCGCCGGCGCCGCAGCCGTGCCGACCACCGCGGCGACGCGACCGGCAGTGACGAGGCCGACGACGAGACAGGCGACGAGCCACCGCGCGTGACCGACGAGGCCGGCGAGGACGATGAGCAGGAGACCGGGCGATGAGCGGAATCGGACGCGCGAGCGTCATCATCGGCGCCGGCACGATCGTCTCGCGGCTGACCGGGTTCCTGCGCACCGCCGTGCTGGTCTCGGCGGTGGGCGCCATCGGTCAGGCATCCGACGCGTTCGGCGTCGCCAACCAGCTGCCCAACAACATCTACGCGATCGTGGCGACCGGCCTCGTGGCGGCCGTCATCGTTCCGCAGATCGTTCGCGCGGGCTCCGATCCCGACGGCGGTCAGGCGTTCATCTCCAAGCTCGTGACCCTCGGCACCGTGGCGCTGCTCGCGGTGACGCTCGTGTCGACGCTGTGCGCACCCCTTCTCGTCGCTCTCTACGCCGACGGGTTCAGCGCCGAACAGCAGGCGCTCGCGACGGCGTTCGCGTACTGGTGCCTTCCGCAGATCGTCTTCTACGGCGTGTACGCGATCCTCGGCGAGATCCTCAACGCGCGACGGGTGTACGGGCCGTATACGTGGGCGCCCATCGCGAACAACCTCGTCTCGATCATCGGGTTCCTGGTGTTCATCGGGCTCTTCGGCGGTCCTCGCGAGACGCTCGACGGCTGGACGCCCGAGATGATCACGCTGCTCGCAGGAACGGCGACCTTCGGCATCGTGGTGCAGTGCCTGGTGCTGCTCGTCTTCTGGCGGCGGGCGGGGCTGCGGCTGCACGCCGACTTCCGCTGGCGCGGCATGGGACTGCGCCTGATCGGCAGACTCGCCGGCTGGACGTTCCTCATGGTCGTCGTCGGTCAGCTCGCCGGCATCGTCCAGTCGCGCGTGCTCTCGCCGGCGTCGGGCCTCGGTCCCGCCAACTTCGCCACGGCCAATGCGTGGCTGCTCTTCATGCTCCCGTACTCGATCATCGTGCTGTCGATCGGCACTCCCTATTTCACGCAGCTGAGCGAGCACGCGAAGGCCGGCCGCGACGACGAGGTGCGCGGCGACATCGTGCGCAGCATCCGCACCCTCGGGCTCTTCGTCGTCGTCGCGACCGCCGCGCTCGCCGTCGCCGCCGCGCCCGCCTCGCGCATGCTCACCAACAGCGCCGACGACGCCGTCGCGGCGGCGTGGGTGCTGGTCGCGTTCCTCGTGAGCCTGGTGCCCCTGGCCGTGCTGTTCGTCGTGCAGCGCACCTTCTACGCGTACGACGACACCCGCACGCCCTTCTTCTTCATGCTGGTGCAGTCCGTGCTCGTGGTGGTCACCGCCCTCATCGCGAGCGCGGTGCTGCCGCTCGAGTGGCTCGCGGCCGGAGTCGCCCTCGGGCAGTCGCTGGCGGGCATCGTGCAGGTCGTCATCGCGACGTGGCTGCTCGAGCGGCGACTCGGCGGTCTGCGGATCGGCACGTGGCTCGGGGCGCTCGCCCGGTTCACGGTCGCGGCGGTCCCGGCGGCCGGCGCCGGGTGGCTCGTCTTCGTGCTCAACGGGGGTGCCGACGGCTGGATGCTCGCCGACAAGTGGTGGGGCGCTCTCGGCGCCGGTCTCATCGCGGTCGTCGTGCTCGCCGTCTACCTCGGGATGCTGGCGCTGCTGCGCGCCCCCGAGCTGAAGCCCGCCCTCACCCTGGCCCGCCGCCTGCTGCCGGGCCGTCGTTGACAGCAACCGTTCACCAACGCGGAATGCCCCGTGCGTAGCATGGGTTGGAGTACGTGGAAACACGAGAAGGGGGCGCGCGTGCGTCACGTCATCATCATCGGATCGGGCCCTGCGGGCTACACGGCCGCCATCTACGCGGCACGTGCGAACCTCGAGCCCCTGGTTCTCGCCAGCTCGGTCGAGGCCGGCGGCGAGCTGATGAACACCACCGAGGTCGAGAATTTCCCCGGCTTCCCCGAGGGCATCCAGGGGCCTGAGCTCATGGCCAAGATGCAGGAGCAGGCCGAGCGCTTCGGCGCCGAGGTCGTCTACGACGACGTCGTCTCGGTCGAGCTCGACGGCCCCGTCAAGAAGGTCACGATGGGCAGCGGCGCCGTGCACGAGGCATCCTCGCTCATCTACGCGACCGGCTCGGCGCCGCGCAAGATCGGCATCGAGGGCGAGCAGCGCCTGTCCGGCCGCGGCGTCTCGTACTGCGCCACGTGCGACGGCTTCTTCTTCCGCGAGAAGGCGATCGCGGTCGTCGGCGGCGGCGATTCGGCGATGGAGGAGGCGACGTTCCTCACGAAGTTCGCGTCGAAGGTCTACGTCATCCACCGCCGCGACGAGCTGCGCGCATCGAAGATCATGCAGGAGCGCGCCTTCAGGAACGACAAGATCGAGTTCGTCTGGAACAGCGCCGTCGTCGACATCCTGGGTGACGACGCGGTGACCGGTGTCGTGCTCGAGAACACCGTCGACGGCTCGCGCAGCGAGCTCGCGCTCGACGGCATCTTCGTCGCGATCGGCAATGACCCGCGCACGCACCTCGTGCACGGTCAGCTCGACCTGACCGCCGAGGGCACGATCTGGGTCGACGGCCGTTCGTCGCGCACGTCCGTGCCCGGCGTCTTCGCAGCGGGCGACGTGCTCGACCCCACGTACCGCCAGGCCGTCACCGCGGCCGGCAGCGGCACGGTGGCTGCACTCGACGTCGAGCACTACCTCGCGGCGCTCGGCGAGGCAGGCGCTCCCGATGTCGTGGGCGACCAGATCGAGGGCCTTCCCGAAGCCGACGCCGCGTGACCGGGAGCGCGCGGCGGTCCGGAACAATTCCGGCACCGGGCGCGTTCTGTGCAGGTGGAGTCTTCCCCAAAGAATTCCTATTGAAGGAGAGAACATGACCGCCAAGGCCACGACGTCGGCCACTTTCGAGCAGGACGTGCTCCAGGCCGAGGGCCCCGTGCTCGTCGACTTCTGGGCCGAGTGGTGCGGACCGTGTCGCATGGTCGCGCCGGTGCTCGACGAGATCCAGGCCGAGAACCCCGACAAGATCACGGTGCTCAAGCTGAACGTCGACGAGAACCCCGACCTCGCGATGAAGTACCAGATCACCTCGATCCCCGCGATGAAGCTGTTCGACAAGGGCGAGGTCGCCACCACCATCATCGGTGCGCGCCCCAAGTACGCGATCGAGCAGGAGCTCTCCGACTACCTCGGCTGAGGCTTCCGCGCCTTCCGAAGCCCCGGGTCGTCTGCCGACGCCCGGGGCTTCGTCGTGCATGCCGTCTGCGGCATCCGTCGGTCGCTGGGTCGATATCCGGCAGCCGTGTCGATCCTGGCGCTTCTCGTTCGACGGTGGAGGTGAGAGGGTCAGATCGGCCCTCGGACCCCGCCGGGTCCGATCGAAGGAGAAGACATGCGCTACATGATGATCATGAACGTGACCCCCGAAGGGGCGTTCCGCGCAGCCGAAGAGATGGACATGGCGGCGATGTTCGCCGCGATGAACGCGTACAACGAGGACATGCGCGCCGCGGGGGTCTTCCTCTCGGCGGAAGGGCTCTCGGATGCCGCCGAGGGCTTCCGCGTCGACTTCGATTCGACGCCGCCCGCCGTCACCGACGGTCCGTTCGCCGAAGCGCGCGAGGTGTTCAACGGCTACTGGATCATCGAGGTCGCGAGCGCTGAAGAGGCACGGCACTGGGCGCTGAAGTGCCCCGTCGGACCGGGTGTGACCCTCGAGGTGCGCCGCATCAACGAGCTGGCAGACTTCGATCTGCCCGACAGCGAGGGCCTGCGCCGCGAGCAGGAATGGCAGGCGGCGAACGGGTGAGGTCAGGACGCGTCTGCGCGCACCGTCGCATGCCAGCGGCGGTGCGCGTCGTCGTCGCCCAGCATGCGCCACACCGTCGAGGTGAGCGGGGGGTAGTCGAGGGCGATCTGGCGCAGCACCCGATAATGGCGCGCGGCGGACGGGCGCCCGGTGCCGCCGTTGCGCTCCGCGCGCAGCAGCAGTACGACGAGCTCGTCGACGGTCGGCAGGTCGTCCATGAACGCCCAGGGGTCCTCCCCGCCGCGCAGCCGCTCGGCGACCAGCACCGACAGTTCATCGGAGGCCTCGGCGCGCAGCAGTTCGAGACTCGCCCGGCGTCTGGGGGTGCCCGCGTCGTCCGTCACCCGTCCAGCGTACGTCGCCCGCGCGCGGTGCGGCGCGTGCGGCAGCGGATGCCGCGATGACCGGCAGCAGATCCGCCACCGCGCAGCGCGCGGTCGAGGCGGTGTGGCGTGACGAGTCAGCACGGATCGTGGCGGCGCTCACCCGATCGACCGGCGACTTCGGCTGGGCGGAGGATCTGGCTCAGGAGGCGCTGGTCGAAGCCCTCGCGCGGTGGCCGGAGTCGGGCATCCCCGACGCCCCCGGCGCGTGGCTGATGACCGTCGCGCGCCGTCGCGCCGTCGACGGGTGGCGGCGGCGGGAGCGCCTCGCCGACCGGGAGCCGCTGTTCGTCACCGAGGCGCTCCGAGCCGAGTCCGGTGACGTGGTTCCCGAACTGGCCGACCCCGACCGCATCGACGACGACGTCCTGCGGCTCGTCTTCGTCGCGTGTCATCCGATGCTCCCCGCCCAGGCGCGGCTCGCGCTGACGCTGCGGACCGTCGCGGGTCTGACGACCGATCAGATCGCACGGGTCATGCTGATGAGCGTCCCGGCCGTGCAGCAGCGCATCGTGAGGGCCAAGCGCGCGCTCGCCGAGGCGGACGTGCCGTTCGAGGTGCCCGATCGGGCGACGCGCCCCGCCCGGCTGGCCAGCGTGCTGCAGGTGATCTACCTGCTCTTCACCGAGGGATACGCGCCCGCGTCCGGTGAGCAGTCCGTGCGGCCCGATGTCGCGCGCGAGGCCGTCCGCCTCGGTCGCCAGCTGTGCGCCCTCATGCCGGGTGAGACCGAGCCGGTCGCGCTCGTGGCGCTCATGGAGTTCCAGTCCTCGCGGTTCGCGACCCGCGTCGGTGCAGACGGCGCGCCGCTGACCCTCGCGCAGCAGGATCGCTCACGCTGGGATGCCTCGGCGATCGGGCGCGCGCAGGAGCTGATGGCGCAAGTCGAGGCATCCGACCGCGGCTGGGGGTACTACGGACTGCAGGCCGCGATCGCCCAGTGCCACGCGGTCGCCCGCGACTTCGACGGCACCGACTGGCAGCGCATCCTGCGCCTGTACGACGCGCTCGTCGAGCTCGCTCCGTCGCCGGTGCTGCGACTCAACCGAGCGGTGGCCGTGTCCTTCGTCGAGGGCCCGGATGCCGCACTGCAGGAGGTCGACGGCTTGCGGGCGGACCTGGCCGGGTTCCGACCTCTCGAGGCGGTGCGGGGAGAGCTGCTCGAGCGTCTCGGTCGGGTCGATGCCGCAGCATCCGCGTACCTCGCGGCGGCCGAGCTGCCCGGCAACGCCGCGGAGGGTGCGGTGCTGCGCGTGCGCGCGGCCGACGTCACCGTGCGGTGATTTCCCGGACAACGTTCCTCTCAGAGCGTGTCGTACCCGCCGTCGCCGAGTTCGGCGACGATGCGGTTGAGGTCCTGGATGCTCGCGAAATCAATGCTGATCTGGCCTTTTTTTGCACCGAGTGAAATGCGGACGCGCGTGTTGAGTCGGTCGCCGAGGCGCTCGGCGACCTCATCGAGGTGGGCGCGGCGCGAGCCCGCCTGGGGCTTGGTCGGGCGCGGGCCCGACGACTGCGTCTTCGCGGCCGCCTCGGCGGCGCGCACCGAGAGGTCTTCGTTCACGATCTTGTCCGACAGGCGCTGCATCGCATCGGCGTCGTCGAGCGACAGGATGGCGCGGGCGTGGCCGGCGCTGAGCACACCGGCGGCGACCCGCTGCTGCACCGGCAGCGGCAGCTTGAGCAGGCGGATCGTGTTGCTGATCTGCGGCCGGCTGCGACCGATGCGGCCGGCGAGCTCTTCCTGCGTGATGCCGAAGTCCTCGAGCAGCTGCTGATAGGCGGAGGCCTCTTCGAGTGGGTTCAGCTCGGAGCGGTGGAGGTTCTCGAGCAGCGCGTCGCGCAGCAGGTGCTCGTCCGCGGTATCGCGGATGACGGCGGGGATGCTGTCGAGCCCTGCTTCTCGCGCGGCCCGCGTGCGGCGCTCACCCATGATGAGCTCGTAGGTGCCGTCTCCCGTGCTGCGCACGACCACCGGCTGCAGAACGCCGAATTCACGCACCGAGTGGACGAGTTCCGCGAGGTCGTCGGGGTCGAAATGGGTCCGCGGCTGGCGCGGGTTGGGCACGATGCTGTGCGGGTCGATGTGCGCGAGGTGCGCACCCGGCACCGCGACGAGATCGACGTCGGTCTCTTCGGGCTCGACCGGCCGGGGGAAGAAGACGTCGGCAGGACGGTTCTCGACCGCTTCGGTCGTGGGAATGAGGGCGCCGATGCCCCGCCCGAGCCCTGTGCGCTTGGCCATCAGGCGCCCCCTTCGTTCACGGTTGCGCGATCGCGCTGGATGATCTCCACGGCCGCCTCGCGATAGGCGATGGCACCGGCCGACTGCCCATCGTAGGCGATGACCGTCTGTCCGAAGCTCGGCGCTTCCGACACGCGCACCGATCGCGGGATGACGGTGTCGAGCACGGCCTCGGGGAAGTGCGTGCGCACTTCCTCGGCGACCTGCTGCGCCAGACGGGTGCGACCGTCGTACATGGTCAGAAGGATCGTCGAGAGGTGCAGGTTCGGGTTGAGGTGCTTCTGGATCATCCCGACCGTGCCGAGCAGCTGACTCAGGCCCTCGAGGGCGTAGTACTCGCACTGGATCGGGATGAGCACCTCGTGCGCGGCGGTGAACGCGTTGATGGTCAGCAGACCCAGGGAGGGAGGGCAGTCGATGATCACGAAGTCGAGGCGATGATCGCCGTCGAGGTAGTCCTCGAGGGCGGTCTTGAGCCGATGCTCGCGCGCGACCTGCGAGACGAGTTCGATCTCGGCGCCGGCGAGGTGGATCGTGCTGGGCGCGCAGAACAGGTTCGGTGACTCCGGGCTGACCTGGACGATGTCCGCGAGGGGGAACTCGTCGATGAGCACGTCGTACACGCTCGGGGTCTCGGCGGTGTGCGGAACTCCGAGGGCGGTGGACGCGTTTCCCTGCGGATCCAGGTCGATCACCAGCACGCGAGCGCCGACCGACGCGAGCGCTGCTGCGACGTTGACCGCGGTCGTCGTCTTGCCGACGCCGCCTTTCTGGTTCGAGACCGTGAGCACGCGCGTCTCACCGGACAGGTGCACGTCGACGTCTTCCAGCGCGCGACGTCGCGCCGAGAGATCAGCGAGTTCGCGGGCGAGGGGGGTGTCGTCGAGAGAGAAGGATGCTGCGGCATCCGCCTCATCGGACTGTTCCACGTGAAACTCTCTCCTCGCCGTTCGAACCTCGTCCACTTTACGCGACCCCACCCCCGCGCCCGCCCACGACGTTTCACGTGAAACATCCCGCCCTCCTGCGGTCGAGTAGCCGGCAAAGCCGGCGTACCGAGACCCAACCCCCTTCACCCCGGCGGTCGAGTAGCCCGCAAAGCCGGCGTACCGAGACCACACCCCCTCACCCCGGCGGTCGAGTAGCCCGCGAAGCGGGCGTCCGAGACCACACCCCCTTCACCCCGGCGGTCGAGTAGCCGGCAAAGCCGGCGTACCGAGACCCACAGCCCAACCTCCCGAGCGCGTGATCTCGATACGCGCCTCCGGCGCTACTCGATCGCCGGAACATCAGCGCACCCCCACCCGGCGGTCGAGTAGCCGGCAAAGCCGGCGTACCGAGACCCACAGCCCAATCTCCCGAGCTCGATACGCGCCTGCGGCCTACTCGATCGCCGGAGGTGGGGCGTCCTCGTCGGCGACAGGTGCCCACTGCTTGCGACTCAGCGGCCGCAGCCTTTCGGTCCGCCCCTTCACGAGCGCCAGGCGCTTCGACCGACTCCAGCCCTGCACCTGCTTCTCACGTCGAAACGCATCGTCCACGCGGGCGAACTCCTCGAAGTACAGCAGCCGCACCGGCAGGCGGGTCTTGGTGTACTCCGATCCTTCGCCGAACTCGTGCTGGGCGAGCCGTCGCTCGAGGTCGAGGGTGCTTCCGACGTAGAGAGATCGGTCCCGGCACTCGAGGATGTACATGAACGGCATGACGGCAGGATGCCGGAAATGCAACCGGCGGATCGGTGTCAGCGTGGGATTGGGGATAGCCCAGGTCTGATGCGGGCCTGGTGAGGAGCCGATGAGCGAAGCCGGTGTTGATCTCGATACGCGCCTCCGGCGCTACTCGATCACCGGGAGAACAGACCAGCATCTCTGGCGGTCGAGTAGCCCGCGAAGCGGGCGTACCGAGACCACACACCG
>JAUHVN010000368.1 GCA_030425055.1 Actinomycetes bacterium
GTGACGGTCGCGATCGGATTCGAGGTGGGGACGTTCGCGGCGCCCATGCCGCCGCCTCCACCTCCGTACCCGTGGTGGGAGTGGATCCTGCCCGCGCTCGCGCTGCTCGTCGGGTTCGGTTCGTTCGTGTTCTTCCCCGTGCTGCGCGCCGTGCTGCGGCGCAATCCCGACCGCTCGCCGGTGATCGTGCAGTACACCCCGCCGGTCGACGAGTCGCCGACGCTGTCGGCGGGCGTGCTCGATGTACCGGGTCGCGCGCTGGCTGCGCACGTCGTCGATCTGGCGGTGCGCGACCGGATCGAGGTGCGCGCCGAGGGCGACAGGGCGAAGCCCGCCGACTTCGAACTGGTGCTCGTGGACACCTCGGGACTCGAGCACGACGATCGGCGCGTGGTCGACACCGTCTTCGGCCGCGGTGCGAAAGCAGGCGCCAAGGCGGACCTCGGCACCTTCGCGAAGAAGCCGCCGACGCGCGCGGTCACCTACGTCCGACGCATCGACGAGTTCACGGTGAAGCGCGGCTACCGCACGAAGCGGCCGGGGTGGATCGGCGGACTCAAGGGGCTGGTTCCCTTCTCGGGATTCTGGCTCATGATCGGGATCACGGCGTTCACGGGCTTCCCGTCGGTGCTCGACGATCTCGGGGCGCTCGGCGGCTGGATCTACGGCGCGGCGATCGCCTCCGCACTGGCCGCCGTCATCGTCGTGCCGATGATCCGGATGCCGGCGTCGACGCTGACGCTCGCCGGCGGCATGCACACGACCTACCTCGAAGGGATTCGCGAGTACCTCGACCTCGCCGAAGACGAGCGGCTGCGCGCCGCGCAGGCGCCGCAGACCGCCGACCTCGTCTCGGGTGGCCGTCGACCATACGGCGACGCGCCCAACGCGCCGGGTGCCGCCGTGGTCAACCTCTACGAGCGCCTCCTGCCGTACGCGGTGCTGTTCGGCATGGAGCGTCACTGGGTCGAAGTGATCCGCAGCGCCGGTCCCGAGCTTGTGGACGCCGTCGCGCGCGTCTCGCTGTTCGACGCGGTCACCTCGCATTCGCTGTCGGATGCCTCGCAGTCGATCGGCCGATTGGCGGCGACACCCGTCTCGCGGGGGTCGAGCGGCTCATCGAGCTCGTCGGGTTCGAGCTGGTCCTCCTCGGGCGGATCGTCGGGCGGCGGCTTCTCGGGAGGCGGCGGCGGGGGCGGCGGCTTCGGCGGACGCTGAGGCGGACCCGCCGCCGGGGCGGCTACGCTCGACGGGTGGCCAAGCTCTACTTCCGCTACGGCGCGATGAACTCCGGCAAGTCCACGTCGCTGCTGCAGGCCGCGTACAACTACGAGGAGCGCGGTCAGCACGTGCTGCTGGCAAAGCCCGAGATCGACACCAAGGACGCCGATCGTATCTCGAGCCGGCTGGGGGTGACCCGTCAGGTCGACTTCCTCATCCCGCGCACCGCCGACCTGCGCACGCTCTTCGCCGCACACCGCTCACGCGTGCGCCACGCCGGCGTCGAGACGCTGCTCCCGGCCGAGGCGCCGGCCGCGCGCGCCCACGACGTGGCGTGCCTGATGATCGACGAGGCGCAGTTCCTCACCCCTGCCCAGGTCGACGACCTGCTGCGGATCGTGGTGCTCGACGGCATCCCGGTGCTGGCGTACGGCATCCGCACCGACTTCCGCACCCAGGCGTTCCCCGGCTCGCGTCGGCTGCTCGAACTGGCCCACAGCCTCGAAGAGCTCAAGACGATCTGCCGCTGCGGACGCAAGGCGCTGTTCAACGCGCGACTCGCCGGCGGCCGGTTCGTCTTCGACGGCGACCAGGTCGCGATCGACGAGCTGTCGGCCGACCGCATCACCTACGAGTCGATGTGCGCGGAGTGCTATCTGCGCGAGTCGGGCGGGCGCCTGGAGTGACCCGCCCCGGCGCATAGGCTGGGTCCATGCGAGTCCTGCTCACCGGCGGTGCCGGCTACATCGGCGCCCACACCGCGGTCGCCCTCATCGAAGCCGGTCATGACGTGCTCGTCGTCGACGACCTGTCCAACACCAGCGCCGAGGCGGTCTCGCGCGTCGAGAGGATCACGGGCGCATCCGTTCCGCTGCTCGTGGCCGACTCCCGCGACGAGGACGCGCTCGTCGCGTTCTGCGCCGAGCACGGTCCCGTCGACGCCGTCATCCACTTCGCGGGACTCAAGGCCGTGGGGGAGTCGGTCGCCGAACCCGTCCGCTACTACGACGTCAACATCGGCTCGGCGCTCGCGGTGCTGCGTGCCATGGCGCGCGTCGGCATCCCGACGATCGTGTTCTCGAGCTCGGCCACCGTCTACGGCGATCCCGACACCCTGCCGATGACCGAGGCGTCGCCGACCGGCATCGACCTGGCCAACCCCTACGGCAAGACGAAGCGCATCATCGAGGAGATCCTGCAGGATGCCGCGGCCGCCGACCCCGCGCTCGCGGCGGTCAGCCTGCGGTACTTCAACCCCGTCGGCGCGCACTCCAGCGGCCTGATCGGCGAGGATCCCAACGGCGTGCCCAACAACCTCATGCCGTACGTCGCGCGCGTCGCGGTCGGCTCGCTGGAGCGGATCGGCATCTTCGGCGACGACTACGACACCCCCGACGGCACCGGCCAGCGCGACTACATCCACGTCGCCGACCTCGCAGCGGGGCACGTCGCCGCCCTCGAGCACGCGCGTGCGGGCTACGACGTCTACAACCTCGGCACCGGCACCCCCGTGAGCGTCCGCGAGCTCATCGCCGCGTTCGAGCGCGCGTGCGGTCACGACCTTCCCGCGGTCGTCCTTCCCCGGCGTCCCGGCGACATCGCCGCGAGCTACTGCGACCCGTCGAAGGCACGAGACGAGTTGGGCTGGCGCGCCGAGCTCACGATCGACGACGCATGCCGCGACGCCTGGCGGTGGCAGTCGC
>JAUHVN010000369.1 GCA_030425055.1 Actinomycetes bacterium
CCGACCACGGCTGCTCGCGCTCACCGCCCTCGCCGGCGGTCTCATCTTCGTGAACTGGATGGTCTACGTCTGGGGCACGCTCGCGGGCCACGTGATCGAGGCGAGCCTCGGGTACTTCATCAATCCGATCGTCACGGTGCTGCTGGGGGTGCTCGTGCTGCGCGAGCGGCTGCGCGCAACCCAGTGGGTCGCCGTGGGCATCGCGCTCGTCGCGGTGGGCGTCATCGTCGTCGCGTATGGAGCGGTGCCGTGGATCGCGCTCGTGCTCGCCGCGTCCTTCGGCGTCTACGGCCTGGTGAAGAAGCGCATCGGTCCCTCGGTCGACGCCGTGAGCGGACTCACCCTCGAATCGATGTGGCTCTCGCCGGTCGCGATCGGCATGCTGGTGTTCGTCGCCACCACCGGCGGCGTCGCGTTCGGCACGGCGGGCGTCGGCCACGCCGTCCTGCTGAGCCTCGCCGGTGTCGTCACGGCGGTGCCCCTGCTGTTCTTCGCGGCGGGCGCGCGCCGGGCTCCTCTCACGGTCATCGGCCTGCTGCAGTTCGTGGCGCCGATCCTGCAGTTCGCCATCGGGGTGTGGGTGCTGGGCGAGCCGATGCCGCTCGAGCGGTGGATCGGCTTCGGACTGGTGTGGCTGGCGCTCATCGTGCTGACCGTCGACTCGCTGCGTCACGCGCGCCGCCCGGCGCGGGCGGGCTGAGGGGCCCGGCCCGACGCGCGGTCAGCGCACGAGACGCGCGATGGCCTGCGTGGCTTCGGTGATCTTCTCGTCGGCCTCGCTGCCGCCCGCGCGTGCCGCGTCGACGACGCAGTGACGCAGATGGTCGTCGAGGAGCCCGACGGCGACCGCTTCGAGCGCACTGGTGAGCGCGCTGATCTGCGTGAGGATGTCGATGCAGTACTTCTCGTCGTCGACCATGCGATGGATGCCGCGCACCTGCCCCTCGATGCGCTTGAGGCGGTTGAGGTAGCGGTCCTTGTCGGTGATGTAGCCGTGCGTGTGCTCGGCGGTCGCCGTGTCGGTCATGCGCGTGCTCCTTCCGGGGCGTGGTTCCGCGCGTCGTCGGCGACGTGCGCGGGGTCGAGGTCGATGCGGCGCAGCAGCTGCGCGTTGAGGGCGACGACGACGGTCGACAGCGACATGAGGATCGCTCCGACCGACATCGGCAGCACGAAGCCGATGGGCGCCAGCACTCCCGCGGCGAGCGGAACCGACAGCAGGTTGTAGCCGGCGGCCCACCACAGGTTCTGCCGCATCTTGCGGTAGCTCGCGCGCGACAGCTCGATGATCGACAGCACGGCGCGGGGGTCGTCACCGGCGAGGATGACGCCTGCCGAGGCGATCGCGACGTCGGTGCCGGCACCGATCGCGATGCCCACGTCGGCCTGCGCGAGCGCGGGGGCGTCGTTCACGCCGTCGCCGACCATCGCGACCGAGCGCCCTTCGCCCTGCAGCTCGGCGACGGTCGACGCCTTGTCCTCGGGGCGCACCCCGGCGTAGAACCGGGTGATGCCGAGCTCGCCGGCGACGGCTGCGGCGACCGGCTCGGCGTCGCCGGTGATCATGACGACCTCGACGCCGCGCGCGTGGAGTGCGGCGACGGCGTCGCGCGACTCCTCGCGCACCTCGTCGCCGAGCGCGATGGCGCCGACGATCGCATCGCCGCGCAGGACGTGCAGCACCGTGCGCCCGTCCGCGTGCCATCCCGCGGCGTCGGGGACCGCGTCGAGACCGTGCTGCTCGAGCAGTCGCGGTCCGCCCACGCGGATCGTCTCACCGTCGACCCGCGCCGAGACGCCGACGGCGGGAGACGATGAGAAGTCGGTCGCGCGCGGCACGTCGAGTCCCTCGGCGGCGCGCACGATGGCGCGGGCCAGCGGATGCTCGCTGTCGCCCTCGGCTGCCGCGGCGAGCCGCAGCACGGCATCGCGTCCTTCGCCTCCACCGACCTCGACGACCGTCGGGCGGCCCTTCGTGAGGGTGCCCGTCTTGTCGAACAGCACTGTGTCGACCAGGCGCATCGCCTCGAGTGCGCGGCGGTCCTTCACGAGCACGCCGGCGCGGGCCGCCCGCTCGGTCGCGATCGCGACGACGAGGGGGATGGCGAGTCCGAGCGCGTGTGGGCACGCGATCACGAGCACGGTGATGGTGCGGACGACGGCTTCGTCGGGCATCCCGATCGCCGACCAGACGATCGCGGTGAGGATCGCGGCGCCGAGGGCGAACCAGAACAGCCATCCCGCGGCCCGGTCGGCGAGCAGCTGGGCGCGCGAACTGGAGTTCTGCGCCTCGGTCACGAGCTTCTGGATGCCGGCGAGGGCGGTGTCGTCGCCGACCGCCGTGATCTCGACGCGCAGGCCGGAGTCGGTGGCGACCGTGCCGGCGGTCACCGCGTCGCCGCGACCCCGCGCGACCGGACGCGACTCGCCGGTGATCATCGACTCGTCCACGTCGGCCCGGCCGTCGACGACCGTGCCGTCGGCGGGGATGCTGCCTCCCGGCCGCACGACCACGACGTCGCCGACGCGGAGCTCGGCGGGCGAGACCGTGACGACGGTGTCGCCCTCGACGCGCTCGGCCTCGTCGGGCAGCAGCGCCGCGAGCGAGTCGAGGGCCGACATCGTCTGCGCGAGCGAGCGCATCTCGATCCAGTGGCCGAGCAGCATGATCACGATCAGCAGCGCGAGCTCCCACCAGAAGTCGAGGTGGTGGTCGAGCAGGCCGAGGAAGGCCCCCCATGAGGCGAGGAACGCCACCGTGATGGCGAGTCCGATCAGCAGCATCATGCCCGGTGCGCGCGAGCGCAGCTCGGACACGGCGCCCGTCAGGAAGGGGCGTCCGCCCCACACGTACATGACGGTGCCGAGCACGGGGGAGATCCACGGCACGATGCCGGTGTCGGGAAGCGCG
>JAUHVN010000370.1 GCA_030425055.1 Actinomycetes bacterium
GCGCGGCGCCTCCGAGTGGTGCAAGATCTCGCCGCTGGTCGTCGGCGCCGGCATCAACTTCGTCTTCAACAACCTGCTCGATCCGCAGTCGATCGAGCTGGTCCGCAAGCAGCCGACGAACCCTCAGCTCTTCGAGGTGTACGACTGGCGCACGCGGATCGTGAAGGTCAAGGGGCCGAACACCCGCTACAACGGCGACTACTTCAAGGGGTCGAGCCAGAACCCGGACGTCGTCACGCGCTCGGTCAACCTCTCGTGCATCGAGAACTTCGCCGACCTCGGCGTCGGCTTTGATCACACGATGGTCGAGAGCGGGGCCTGCGACACGCTCTACACCTCGGGGAGCGACGTCTGGCCGCTCCGCACTCGCCTCGGCCAGGAGATCAAGGCCTATCAGGGCGGGACCGACTGGCGCAGCACGACGAACTCCTGCGAGTCGCCAGACGACGGCCCGGACACCTGCTGCACCTCCTGTGACTACGAGCTCTCGGTGAACATCGCCCGCTACGGCGCCGGCCGGGACGCGTCGACGGCGGTGGTCTGCGACCCCGCGGATGGCGACAAGTTCATCGACTGTCGGGACCTCGTCCCGGAGGTCAACCGCGGCGCCGAGGACAACGGCCGCTACGCCTACGACTGGAACGGCGAGCTCGTGAACTCGGCGATCCCGTTCCAGGATCGGCTGCGCGAGACGCACCCGGACGATCGTCCGGCGAACGCCGAGCAGGCGAACGTGCCCTGCCAGACGAACACCGACTGCACCTCGTCGTCGCTCGGCAACCTGCCGGGCTCGGAGTGCGTCGGCACCCTCGAGAACTCGGGAGTGGCCTGCTCGAAGGACTCGGCGGACGAGGCCTGCGTCGACCGGGTCTGCCTCGCGGAGTGGTTCATCTCCTGTGACAACACCCAGATCGGCGGTCGCTGTGTCGACAAGCGCTTCGACGACGACGGGGTCGCGGGCTGCTTCACCCGCAACCAGGACATCACCGCCTACAACGGCGCCCTCGAGGAGGGGAACACGAAGTCCGTCAACGGCGGTCGCCGCCTGGCCTTCGCGGACCTCGACGAGAACGGCCTGATCGAGGCGAGCGAGGGCTGTGGCCAGGGCGTCTCCTGCGACCCCTTCGATCGCTCCTGGTCGACGCCGATCGACGTCTACGACCGCAAGCAGAGCCTCCCGGAGCAGGCGCGCGACTGCGTCTGCCCGAGCAGCGAGAACGACTACCAGTCGAAGATCAGCAGCAACCCCGAGTGCGAGGATGTCATCAACCGGATGTGCCGGGATGACAGCGAGAAGCTGATCGAGTCGAAGGCCAACCAGTACGCGACCCGCTTCGTCACCAGCCGCGGCGGCGTCATCTACGACCCGGCGCTCAAGGGCGTCGCGTTCCGGGCCGCGGACATCGGCACCGTCGGTCGCGCCCTCGCCGAGCGCTGCGCCCAGGGGCGCAGCAACATCGGCGCCTTCAACATCAAGGATGGATGGCGCGCGAACGACTCCGGCGCTGAGACGGACGAGAACTTCGACCGGGCGATGTGCTCGAGCTCCGAGTACGAGATCGTCTTCGCGGTCCCCAGCGACGACGGCGTCGGCGAGGACGGGCAGTACATCAAGGACAAGGTCGGCAACACGCTGGCCGGTCGTCGGACCTACAAGTTCACGACCCCGGACTTCCACATCGTCCCGGGCAGCGGCTTCCCGGCGGACAACCTTCGGATCGGCGCCTGCGACAGCTTCTCGCTCGCCTTCTCGAACAAGTACGACATGAGCCCGTACAACCTGCGGAAGATCCAGATCGTCGAGCTCGACTCCGCGGGCAACGAGGTCGCGGTCGTCGCAGGTGGGCTCAACTGCACCGAGGATCCGGCGGAGGTCAGCCCTTCGTCGCCGCCCTGTCTCACGGTCGACGTGGCCAGCCAGGTCGTCGGCAAGGTCGGCGTCCAGGCGAACCCGAAGGACTTCGGCCAGGTGCTGCGGACCGGGCTCACCTACCGGGTCAAGGTCCCCGGCTTGGAGGTCGTGAACGGCCAGGCGATCGGCTCCTACGCCGACTTCCAGGCGGCCTACGCGGCTGACCCGGCGGGCGCTGAGGCCGAGTACAAGGCGGCGTTCTGGGACGCCTGCGGCATGCCGCTCATCATCGGCGGCGCCTCGGAGCCCGATCACTACTACGACTTCACGGTCGACCCGCCGAAGGCCAAGGAGGACAAGGACGGGATCCTCGGCCTCTCGCTGCTCGACGGCGACGCGGAGCTGATGTGTGACCGCCTGGGCGACGCGGTGCAGTTCAGCTGCGACAACGCCCCGGATCACTACAACCCCGGGCAGGAGGACAGCGATCAGGACGGCTTCGGCGACGTCTACGACCTCTGCCCCACGGTCGCGACCTCGATCAACACCGCGGACAGCGACAAGGACGGCGTCGGCAACGAGTGTGACACCTGCGTCAAGCAGCCGACCACCTACAACAAGGAGGCCAGCATGGCAGGCGTACCGCCCAACATGATGGTCTTCAACACGCCGCATCAGAGCGACGCGGACGGCGACGGGATCGGCGATGCCTGTGACAACTGCGTCCAGGTGCCGAACTGCGGCGACTACGGCAACACCGCGGGGCTCACCCCCTACACGGTCGGCGATGTGGTCCCGATCGACAACGACAACATCTGTCAGACCGACATCGACGGCTTCAAGATGATCGGCGACAGCTGTGTCGTGGAGGGCACGCCGATCACCTTCGAGGGCGGGGTCGGGCCGGTAGGCTTCGGCAACGACGACGACTTCGACGGCGACGGCATCCGCAACGTCGACGACTTCTGCCCGCGGATCCCGGTCGAGGGCGTGCAGTGCGATACGGACGACGACTGTTCGGGGACGACCTGCACCAACAACGTCTGCAACCACGC
>JAUHVN010000371.1 GCA_030425055.1 Actinomycetes bacterium
CCTTCGCCAGCGAACAGAGGGTGGAAAGCCTGGAAGAGGTCGACGCCGAGCTCAACGGCCTCACGCGCCTCGCACGCACGCGTCCCGACCTGTTCGCCGCCGACTTCGCCATCCTCGGCGAGCCCAGCAACGGCCAGGTCGAGGGCGGCTGCAACGGCACGCTGCGAGCCGTCGTGAGCACGCGCGGCGTGCGCGCCCACAGTGCGCGATCGTGGATCGGCGAGAACGCGATCCACAAGGCGGCCCCGATCCTGCTGCGCCTGTCCGAGTACCGCGCGCGCGAGATCGACGTCGACGGCCTCGCGTACCGCGAAGGGCTGAACGCCGTGCACATCGGCGGCGGCGTCGCCAGCAACGTGATCCCCGACGTCTGCACGGTCGAGGTCAACTACCGTTTCGCGCCCAGCCGCTCGGCCGAAGAGGCCGAGGCGCACGTGCGCGATGTGTTCGCCGGCTTCGACGTCGAGATCTCCGACCTGTCGCCGGGGGCCCGTCCGGGACTGGATGCGCCGCTCGCGCAGGAGTTCCTCGCCGCGGTCGGCGCCGAGCCGCGGCCGAAGTACGGATGGACCGACGTCGCGCGCTTCAGCGCGATGGGCGTGCCCGCGGTCAACTACGGACCGGGGGACCCGCACCTCGCCCACCACGACGAAGAGCGCGTGCCGGTATCGCAGATCGCGTCGGTCGAGCACGGTCTGCGGGCGTGGCTGGCGAACCGCTGACCACCGCGGCCCCCGACCACCGGGGGTGGGCGGCCGCCCCGGCGGCGGTGCGCGTCGCGGTGATCTACCTCGCGGCGCGCCTGGTGACGACGGCGTTCCTCATCGCGGTCGCGGCGATCGCGTCGCCGGCATCCCGCATCGGTGCAAACGGCTCGATCGGGTCGGTCGCGCTGGCGTGGGACGCGCAGTGGTACTGGTTCGTCGCCCTCAACGGATACCCGACCGAGCTGCCGCTCACCGACGCGGGCGCCGTCGCCGAGAACGGCTGGGCGTTCATGCCGCTCTATGCGTACCTCGCCGCGCTCGTCGGCGCGCCGTTCGGGGCGTGGGGCGTCGGTGCGGTCATCGTGTCGCTCGTCGCCGGATACCTCGCGTGCCTCGTGCTCTACCGGCTGCTGCGCGAGCGGCAGGACACCGCGACGGCGACGTGGGCGGTCGTCTTCTTCGCCGCGGGGCCCCTCGCCGCGCTTTTCCAGGTCGGCTACGCCGAGTCGCTCTTCCTGCTGTGGCTGTTCCTCGCGCTGTGGTGCGTCGCACGCCGTCGGTTCGCGTGGCTGTACCTGCTCATTCCGCTGATGGGATACACGCGGCCCGGCGTGCTCGCCTTCGCGCTCTTCCTCGGGCTGTACGGCATCGCGCGCTTCGTCACGCGTTCGCGCGACCCGCTGCGCGCCGTCGAGGTCGTGCACATCGTCGCCCTCGGAGCGCTCGCGACGGTCGTCGGCTTCTCGTGGCAGGTGATCGCGGGCATCGCGACCGGAGACATGGGCGCCTACCTCGCGACCGAGCTCGCGTGGCGCCGCAACTGGATCGGCGACGCGGGCGCCCACTTCATCCCCTTCGAGGGGTTCGTGCTGGCGGCGGGCTTCTGGTTCGGACAGTGGGGGATGCCGGCGGTCGTCGGCTACATCACGCTCGCGCTCGCGGTGCTCGGCGTCGCGGCCCTCCTGCTGTTCGAACCCCACGTCAAGCGCCTCGGCGTCGAGATCCGGCTGTGGATCGCGAGCTACCTCGTCTACCTGCTGGCCGTCTTCTTCCCGCAGTCGAGCATCTTCCGCCTGCTCGTGCCGCTCGCACCCGCGTGGGGCGCCGCGGCGATGCCCCGATCGACGCTGTGGCGCGGGGGAGTGCTCGTCGCGTGCCTCATCGGCCAGTGGTTCTGGATCCTCAACATGTACGGCCTCGAGCAGACCTTCTGGCGCATCCCGTGAGCGCACCGTGTGCCGGGTCCGTCGCAGGCAGGACTAAACTGGGCAGGTAGACCACGACGAAAGGGAGCCGCAATGGCAGCCATGAAGCCGAGAACCGGAGACGGGCCGATGGAGGCCGTGAAGGAGGGTCGTCTGATCATCGTGCGTGTACCGCTCGAGGGTGGCGGTCGCCTCGTCGTCTCGGTGAACGACGCTGAGGCCAAGGAGCTCTACGACGTCCTGGGCGGAGTGGTGAACGCCGCCTGACGTCCTATACGTTCCGCGAACGGTCGGTCTTCGGACCGGCCGTTCGCGTTTTCACATCGTCAGTCCACCGCGACGGTGGTCAGCTGCAGAAGTCCCTCGCCGGCGATCGACAGCGCGCCGAGCACCGCGGGCGAGGCCTGCGTCTCCTGCACGAGCGACCGGTACGCGCTGGTCACCGGGTCGCGGCGCACCGGGTCGGCGACGGCGCCGGATGCCAGCACCCGGGGAACGAGCACGGTGCCACCGGCGCGCACGAGGCGCAGACCGTGCTCGACGTACTCGATGACCCCCTCGGGGTCGGCATCCACCAGCACGATGTCGTAGGAGGCCTCGTTCATGCGGGGCAGCACCTCGGCCGCGCGGCCGGTGATGAACCGTGCGCGTGCGGGCGGGATCTTCGCTTCCTGGAACGATTGACGTGCGACCCCCAGGTGCTCGGGCTCCTTGTCGATCGTCGTCAGCGTCGCGCGGGGCGAGCCGTGCAGCAGCCACAGGCCCGACACCCCCGCACCCGTGCCGATCTCGACGATGTTGAGCGCGCGCGACGCCGCTGCGATGACGGCGCACTGCGCGCCGACGACGGCGCTGATCGGGTCGGCGCCCAGCTCGAGCGCGTGGGCCCGCGCGCGGCCGATGTGGTCGGGTTCGATCGTCGACTCCGCCGCGAACCGCTGGTTCGCGCTCTGCTCGCTCATCGGTCACTCCTTCGCCGAAAGCCTACGTCGCC
>JAUHVN010000372.1 GCA_030425055.1 Actinomycetes bacterium
CGAACGAGAACTTGTCGGCGGGAGTGGGAGTGGGCATGGCGCTCCTTTGCGGAAATGTTGCGGTTAACAACCTATACCAGATCGGATGCCCACGCCACCCACCCACCCGGATCGGTCGAGCGGACGGTCCAGGCCGTACAGTGGCCGGATGGGCGAGTCGACTGTCGGGGCCACGGAGGGACGACGACGCAACCTCTCCCGCCTGCTGAGGCTCGCGCACGTCGAGGGCCCGCTCTCCCGCGCGAGCCTCACCGAGGCGACCGGGCTGAACCGGTCCACGATCGCCGACCTGGTCGGAGAGCTCGCACGGGCGGGCCTGGTCATCGAGCGCCCACCCGACCCGTCGCGCCGCGTCGGCCGCCCCTCACCCCTGGTCGTCGCCTCGGCCGACGTGGTCGCCGTCGCCGTCAACCCCGAGGTCGACGCGGTCACCCTCGGCGCCGTGGGGCTGGACCGCGGCATCCGGGTGCGCGAACGCATCGACGTCGATCACCTGGTGACGCCGCAGGAGGTCGCGGCGCTCGTCGCCGACGCGGTCGCCCGATGGCACCGCGGCCCGCTGCGCAGCGCACGCCTCGTGGGCGTCGGTCTCGCGGTGCCGGGACTCGTGCGCGCCGCCGACGGTCTGGTGCGCAACGCGCCGCACCTGCTGTGGCGGGACACCCCGCTGCGCGAGCTCGTCGCCGAGACGACCGGGCTGCCGGTCGCGGTGGGCAACGACGCGAGCCTCGGCGCCGTCGCCGAGCACCTGTTCGGCGCCGCGCGCGGGGTCGACGACGTCGTCTACCTCAACGGCGGCGCCAGCGGCATCGGCGGCGGGGTCATCGTGCACGGGATGCCGGTGACCGGCGCCGGCGGCTACGCCGGCGAGTTCGGCCAGAACCGCCCCGGCATCGCCGCCGACACCGACCGCCGCGTGGTGCACGGCGTGCTCGAGGACGAGGTCAGCCGGGCGCGCCTGCTGCAGGCGGTCGGGCTCGAACACGCCGACGAGCCGACGCTCGCCGACGCCCTCGCCTCCTCGGACGCCCCCGGCACCGCCGACGAGGTCGCGCGGCAGCGCCGCATCCTGTCCACCGCGCTGTCCAACGCGGTGAACGTCCTCAACCCGTCGGTGGTCGTGCTGGGCGGGTTCCTCGCCACGCTCGCCGCGCCCGATCTGCCCGGTCTGGCCGCCGAGGTCGCCGCCCAGGCCATGACCGCCAACGCCGAAGACCTCGGCATCCGGGTCGCCTCGCTCGGCGAGGACCGCCTGCTGATGGGGGCCGCCGAGGCCGCGTTCGCCGCCCTCCTGGCCGACCCCGGCGAGTGACCCGGCGCGCGCTCCCGGGGCGCCGGACGGACCGGCGACACGGCGGCGACGAACCGGACGAACCGCTCGGGGCGGCTCGCCGGTCGCGCGAGTAGCGTGGAGGCACGTCCTACGGAAGGCCAGCAATGTCGACCACGACCGAACGTACACCCCGCACCGAAGCGGAACTGCAGTCGATGGCCCGCGATCACCTCTGGATGCACTTCGCGCGCCAGTCGGTGATGACCGACGGACCCGGTGTGCCGATCATCGTGAAGGGCGAGGGCCACCACATCTGGGACTCGCAGGGCAAGCGCTACATCGACGGCCTCGCCGGCCTGTTCGTCGTCAACGCCGGCCACGGCCGCAAGCGGCTGGCCGAGGTCGCCGCGAAGCAGGCCGAGCAGCTCGCGTTCTTCCCGATCTGGTCGTACGCGCACCCCGCGGCGATCGAGCTCGCCGACCGTCTCGCCGACTACGCCCCCGGCGACCTGAACCACGTGTTCTTCTCGACCGGCGGCGGCGAGGCCGTCGAGACGGCGTTCAAGCTCGCGAAGTACTACTGGAAGCTGCAGGGCAAGCCCACCAAGCACAAGGTCATCTCGCGCTCGGTCGCCTACCACGGCACGCCGCAGGGAGCCCTCGCGATCACCGGCATCCCGGCCATGAAGTCGATGTTCGAGCCGGTCACCCCCGGCGGGTTCCGCGTGCCCAACACGAACTTCTACCGCGCCGACGACATGGGCGCCCCGAGCGACGACCTCGAGGCGTTCGGCGTGTGGGCGGCCGACCGCATCGAGGAGATGATCGAGTTCGAGGGCCCCGACACCGTCGCGGCGGTCTTCCTCGAGCCGGTGCAGAACTCGGGCGGATGCTTCCCCCCGCCCCCCGGCTACTTCCAGCGCGTGCGCGAGATCTGCGACAAGCACGACGTGCTGCTGGTCTCGGACGAGGTCATCTGCGCGTTCGGCCGCATCGGGCACATGTTCGCGTGCGACGCGTACGGCTACGAGCCCGACATGATCACGTGCGCCAAGGCGATGACCAGCGGCTACTCGCCGATCGGCGCGACGATCGTCAGCGACCGCATCTACGAGCCCTTCGCCCATGGCGACCGGGCGTTCTACCACGGCTACACCTTCGGCGGGCACCCGGTGTCGGCGGCCGTCGCGCTCGAGAACCTCGACATCTTCGAGGAGGAGGGGCTCAACGAGCGGGTCCGCGAGAACTCGCCGCTGTTCCGCGCGGCGCTCGAGCGGCTCACCGACCTGCCGATCGTCGGCGACGTGCGCGGCGACGGCTACTTCTTCGGCATCGAGCTGGTCAAGGACAAGGCGACGAAGGAGACGTTCGACGACGACGAGTCGGAGCGCCTGCTGCGCGGGTTCATGTCGAAGGCGCTCTTCGACGCGGGCCTCTACTGCCGCGCCGACGACCGCGGCGACCCCGTCATCCAGCTCGCCCCGCCGCTGACGATCGGGCCGGCGGAGTTCGACGAGATCGAGCAGATCCTGCGCGGCGTGCTCACCGAGGCCTGGACCCGCCTGTGACGCCGTCGTCGTAGGATGCTCGCGTGGGAACCATCTACTACGGCGGATCGGAGACACC